>JAOPYB010000440.1 GCA_025964835.1 Nocardioides sp.
AGGATCGCGTCGGCCGCGTGGTCGGGCAGGACGCCGGGCACACCCGCGTCGCGCACCAGCACCAGGCTGGCCACCCGCCGGCCGGTGTCGAGGCTGACCATCGCGAGGTCGACAGCGGGCGCCTCGCACGGACCACGTCGCGCCACGGTGATCCGCGACGTCGACCGCACGGCTGTCGCGCCGTCGGCCAGCGTCACGTCCTCGGTCCGCAGCGACGTGTGCGGCCCGGACGTGGCCAGGTCGTCGTCGAGCGCGATCGCGCGGACCCACCGCCGGGCGAGGTCGGTGTTGACCGTGCGGACCGAACCGCCGGCGACCGACCCCGCGAACCCGACGAACGCCCGGTTGGAGTCCGCCCGCCCGCGGCAGTAGCCGGCCCGGTAGACGGCCGCGCCCTTCACACCGACCGACGGGTCGCCGCGACGGTCCAGGTAGTAGAGGACGGTGTCACGCGGCTGCACTGTCCAGCCATCGGCGCTCGACGGCACCCCGAACCGGGCACCGCCGCCGTGCACGACCTGGCTGCCGTCGAGGCCCTGCACGGCAGCCCCAGGAGAACCTGCCGACGACCCGCTCGGCGAACCGCTCGCCGCGTCGGGCGCAACCGCCCCGTCGCGCCGGCTGTAAGTCGCCACCGCGACCGCCGTGGTCGCCAGCACGCTCAGGGTCGCGAGCACTGCGAGAAGGGTCGCGACCCGGTCACGGGTCCCAAGACCGGCCATGGTGACCACCTACCCGCGACGGAGCATCCCAACCCCCCTCTACGAACCCTCACCAGGCGACGGGAAGAAGAAGACGACCGCGTGTCCAGCCTCCGTGCGTGCCACGCAGTCGCTGACGTCCGCGTAGGCCTCGGCCCCAATGACGCTCGAGAGCCCCTCACCGGTCGAGTATTCACCGCCGGATCCCTGGGCCTGCTCGCCCACCGCGATCGTCGTGCCTGTCGGCCCGGCCACGCTGTCGGTCGCCGGGTCCCAGGACGTTCCCTTCTGCCACACGACGACATCGTCGTTGAGAAGGAGACATCCACCTCGCTCTTCGAGCCTCCCCGTCACCGTGGCCGCGGGCGCGAACTTCCATTCCTCCGCCAGGACGATGGCGGGCGACCCGTCACCTGCCGAGACGGTGCCGGTCGTCGAGGTCAGGCGGTCGTGGAGCACCCCGAAAGCAATGGTCCCCACGATCACGGCCACGAGCCCGGCGCCCAGTATCGCGACACGTCGGTGGCCTCGGCGCAGGGCGGCGGCCGTCTCGACAGAGAGCCGAAGCTCCCCAGGATCGACGTACACGGAGTCTGCCGTCGCATCCAGGCAAGCTTCCAGCTGATCTTCGATGTTCACGAGTTCGCCTCGTCCCTGAGTGTGGTCCGGAGCTCGCCAAGCGCTCGATGAACGAGGCTGCGAGCGGTTGCCTCTCGGCAGGACAGCAGATCTGCGATCTCTGCGTACCCCATCCCCTCGTAGAACCGGAGGACAACGGCCTCCCGCTGGCGACGACCCAGGGTGGAGCACGCGGCCCAGAGCTCACTGTGCGCCGTGTCGCGCTCGCCGTTGAGTCCTGCGGCTTCCGGAGCGATCGCGTCGACCCACGTTGATGAGATCTCCCGACGACTGGGCCTCCGCCATCACGAGTGGTACCTGTTCACCAAAGCCTTCTTGAGGTAAGCATCCATGTTCTGCACGGCCGCCAACCGGCTCCATCTGCTGTACGCGGCGACCAGCACGTCTTGGGTGAGATCCTGTGCGACATCACGTTGGGCGCAGACCAGGTACGCGAATCGACCAGCCGTGGTCCACCTGTCTCGACCCACTCTTCGAACTCCATGCGCAACCTCCGAGTCGCCCGTCTCCTGAACCAGACAGGATTCGCAGGGCAAACGTTGCGACGAGCCACGACGCTTCAGGCTGACACCCTGCATCCCGTTCGAGAGCACTGCCCATCGCCAAGATCTGAAGACCCGCCTCGCCTGGACCTGGTCACACCTCAGGGAGCGCCTGGGAGTCACCATGGCCCGATAGGACTATTGCTCAGCCTAAGAGAAGAACGGACAGTGGGGCCGGCGATCCGGGGATGGTGGAAACCATGAACCGTAGAACCCGTTGGCGACTCGTACGTTGTGGCGCGGTTGCGGCGATCGTAGCGCCGGCCCTGCTGGTGCCGCAGGGAGATTCCGGCCGTGCGGCCGAGTCTGACCCCGCCCCAGCCAGTCCCGCCTTCGAGCGAGATCTCTCCACGATTTCTGCGGGGCTGACCCTCGCCACGGAACAATTGAGAGGACAAATTGCCCTGCAGTCAGCGCCTGGGGCGATCGACTTCGGAACGGAGTCCGGATACGCGGGAGTCGAGAGCCACCCAGGGAAGAACTTCGAAGTCGACTACTACTCAACGTGAATCCATCACCTCGGATCGATCTGCCCTCGAATGCCGTGGAGATTCGAATGGCAGGAAGTGCCTCCCAAGCCGAACAAGATCTGGTCCGGGGCCGGCTCAATGTCCCGTCACTTGGCACCAGGTTCCGTCACTTTTTCGTTCCCGAGGCGGGTTACATGCCTGAGAACTTCAGCGAGAACGGGATCGGGGTCCGGATCAAGATGCAATGAGGTTCTGCATCATGGGCGCTTGAGTCGCCCCCGGACATGACAGCGGGGAACCCTGCCGACGCGTTTCCATCCCCTGCCGCAAGTCGGGACAGTGCGGGCCAACCCACGCCCTCGTCGAGACACAGCGGACAAGGTGAACAACCGAAGGCGAGCGGCCCGCACGACGCCGGCGAGGCGCTCGGCGAGTTAGCCCGCCTGGTTGTGGGCGGCGGCCTCGACCATCACCCACGCGGGGGCTGGCTGCCCAAGCAGACAGCAGCACGCGACCGGCGCCGCCCGGCGCCGGCCTCTCCGCGCCCGCGATGGCGAGACGGGCAGTGCGGGTCATGGTCTTTCGTCTGCCCGTCCCGCGACGCCCCAACCGCCCCGGACGCGGACCTGTTCAACCAGCCAGGTGGTCCGGGAGCGGCGGCGGCGGGCCGAGGATCTCCTGGCCACCGGCCACGGCGGCGGCCGCCAGGTCCTGCAGCGTGATCTGCCATCCCCCCGGGGGTGCGGGCTCCGCGAGGTCGTGGCCGGCCGCCCGGAAGAAGCCCTCGATGCCGCTCGGCGTGCACAGGGTCAGGAAGTCGACGTCCTCGGTCAGGAAGCGGTACGCGTGCGGCACGTCGCGGGGCAGGAACACCGCGCCACCCTCCCCCACCTCGTGCACCTCGTCACCGACATGGAAGAGCCCACGGCCCTTCAGCAGGACGAACATCTCGTCCTCCCTGCGGTGCAGGTGGAGCGGGGAGGCGGAGCCCGCCGGAAGCTGGCTCCGCACGACGGTCAGCTGACCTCCGGTGGTGGCCGCGTCCAGCAGGACCGAGAGCGTCCCGCCCCCGAGCCACCCGATCTGCTGGTGGTCCGCGGCCTGGGCGATGTGGGCGAGGCTCATGGCGGGTCCTTTGCATTACCGTGTATCTAATGAATAGACGGACGGTAGACTGCCGCCATGGCCGAGGTCAAGAGGCAGGGCTACCACTCGCCGCTGCGCACCGAGCAGGCCGCGCGCAGCCGCGCGGCCGTCCTCTCGGCCGCGCGCGACCTCTTCGCCACCCAGGGGTACGCCGTCACCACGGTCGACCAGGTCGCCGCGCGAGCGGGCGTCAGCAAGCCCACCGTCTTCAACGTGGTCGGCAACAAGGCCACGCTGTTCCGGGTCGTACGCGACGTGGCGATGGCCGGTGACGACGACGACGTCTCCGTCACCGGGCGCGCGTCGGTCGCGGCGATCGCCGAGGCCGACGACCTCGACGGTGCCGTGCGCGCGGCTGCCGCCCACATCGCCGGCCTGTGCGAGCGCTACCACCCGATCCACCGGGCCCTGACCCGGGCGGACGCGGCACTGGACGAGCTCTACGCGGACGCCGAACGGCAGCGCCTCATGGGCGCCGGCCATGTCCTGGACCGCCTCACCGCGCACTCCCCAACGCGGGTCCGACGCGAGCAGGCCGTCGACCTGCTGTGGCTGCTCATGTCCCCGGACAACTACGGCCGGCTCGTCGTCGAGCGGGGCTGGTCGCTCGAGGACTACCGGAGCTGGCTGGCCGGGACCGTGAAGGCCCAGCTGTTCTGACGGCGGCTCAGCCGAGGGCGAGCTGGGTGCGGACGACCTCGGCGAGGCGGTCGGCGACCTCCTGGGCCTGGTCGTGGGTCGCGGCCTCGACCATGACCCGGACCAGTGGCTCGGTGCCGGACGAGCGGAGCAGCACCCGCCCGGTGTCGCCGAGCGCGGCCTCCTCCTCGGCGAGGGCGGCGGCCAGGACGGCGTCCTCGTCGGTGCGGCTCTTGTCGACGCCGGGCACGTTGACGAGCACCTGCGGCAGCCGCGTGACGACCGAGGCCAGCGACTGCAGGCTCTGCCCGGTCGCAGCCATCCGCTCGAGCACGTGCAGCGCGGTCAGGATGCCGTCGCCGGTGGTGGCGTGCCGGCTCATGATCACGTGGCCGGACTGCTCACCGCCCAGGGAGTAGCCGGAGATGCGCATCGCCTCCAGGACGTAGCGGTCGCCGACCTTGGTCTGCCGCACACCGACGCCGGCCGCCTTCATCGCGTGCACGAACCCGAGGTTGCTCATCACCGTCGCCACCACGGTGTTCTTCGCGAGGTGCCCGTCGGCCGCCATCGCGAGCGCGAGGACGGCCAGCAGCTGGTCGCCGTCGACGACGTTGCCCTCGTGGTCGACCGCCAGGCAGCGGTCCGCGTCACCGTCGAGGGCGAAGCCGCAGTCGGCACCGTGCTCGAGGACGGCCTTGCGCAGCGGCTCGAGGTACGTCGAGCCGCACCCGTCGTTGATGTTGAGGCCGTCGGGGCTCGCGTGGATCGCGATGACGGTGGCGCCGGCCTGGCCCAGCGCGCGCGGGCCGGCCTCGAAGGCGGCACCCTCGGCACAGTCGAGGACGACCGTCAGCCCCTCCAGCGAGCGGGAGATGGTGGAGTCGAGGTGGCCGGCGTAGTCGTCCACGGCGGCGTCGTACGTCGAGACGCGCCCCACGTCGCCTGCGAGGGGGCGGTCCCAGTCCTCGTGGAGGTGCCGCTCGATCTCGGCCTCGATGGCGTCGTCGAGCTTGACCCCGCCGCGGGCGAGGAACTTGATCCCGTTGTCGGGCATGGCGTTGTGCGAGGCGGAGAGCATCACGCCGAGGTCGGCGCCCAGGGAGCCGGTCAGGAAGGCGACTCCCGGGGTGGGCAGCACGCCGAGCAGGAGCACGTCGACACCGGCGGACGCGAGCCCGGCCACGACAGCGGCCTCGAGGAACTGCCCGGAGATGCGGGTGTCCCGGCCGACGACGGCGAGCGGACGGTGCCCCTTGAACTCGCCCCGGTCGGCCAGGACCCGGGCCGCGGCAACGGAAAGGTCCAGGGCCAGCTCAGCGGTCAGTTGACCGTTGGCCAGGCCCCGGACCCCGTCCGTGCCGAAGAGTCGCGTCATGGACGCAACGCTAGTTGATCAGCGCTTGCTGAACTGCGGCGCCTTGCGCGCCTTCTTGAGACCGGCCTTCTTGCGCTCGATGACGCGGGCGTCACGCGTGAGCAGCCCGGCCTTCTTGAGCGAGGGACGGTTGGTCTCGGTGTCGATCGCGTTCAGGCAGCGGGCCACGCCGAGGCGCAGGGCGCCGGCCT
>JAOPYB010000446.1 GCA_025964835.1 Nocardioides sp.
GGACGCGCGACGGCGGCGATCTTTACGACGTCCTGGCGCGACTCGACGCCGAGGGGTGCGCGCGCTACGTCGTGACCGACGTCAACAAGGACGGCATGCTCGAGGGACCCAACCTCCAGCTGCTGCGCGACGTCTGCGCCGCCACCGACCGGCCGGTCGTGGCGTCCGGCGGCATCACCGAGCTGGCCGACCTCGAGGCGCTGCAGGGTCTCGTGGACCTCGGCGTCGAGGGCGCGATCATCGGCACCGCGCTCTACGAGGGCAGGTTCACCCTCGAGGACGCCCTGGCCCTGACGCTGCCGCGCCGATGACGCTCTCGGTCCGCGTGATCCCATGCCTCGACGTCGACTCCGGCCGGGTCGTGAAGGGCGTCAACTTCCAGGAGCTCCGCGACGCCGGCGACCCGGTGGAGCTCGCCCGCCTGTACGACGCCGAGGGTGCCGACGAGCTGACCTTCCTCGACATCTCGGCCTCCCACGAGGGCCGCGCGACGACGATGGAGATCGTCTCGCGCACGGCCGAGGAGGTCTTCATCCCGCTCACGGTGGGTGGGGGAGTGTCCTCGGTTGCTGACGTCGACCGGCTGCTGCGCGCCGGCGCCGACAAGGTCGCGGTCAACACGGCCGCCATCCACCGCCCCGAGCTGGTCGCCGAGATCGCCGACCGGTTCGGCAACCAGGTGCTGGTGCTGTCGGTCGATGCGCGGCGGGCCCCCGGGACCCCGTCGGGCTTCGAGGTCACGACCCACGGGGGCCGCAAGTCCGCCGGCCTCGACGCCCTCGAGTGGGCGGTGCGCGCGACCGAGCTCGGTGCCGGCGAGATCCTGCTCAACGCGATGGACGCCGACGGCACCCAGGACGGGTTCGACCTCGACCTGATCCGGGCCGTGCGACACGAGGTCACCATCCCCGTCATCGCCTCGGGAGGTGCGGGCCGGGTCGAGCACTTCCCGCCGGCGGTCGACGCGGGCGCCGATGCGGTGCTCGCCGCGACCGTCTTCCACTTCGGCACGCTGCGGATCGCGGACGTCAAGGCGGGCCTCGCCGCCGCCGGGCACCCCGTCCGCTGACCTTCGTCGCTCTTGCAGGGCGCGCACCGACCCTGCGGGTCCCGGTCACCGGACTACCTGGTCGCGTTCCGATTCGGGCACAGGGTGCTGGTGTCGACCGCTTCACCATGTGATGCAGGCGAATCGTCACTTCTCAGGGTGAACTCGCCATGTGAAGTGACGCTTCAACACCATCACATGATGAAGCACCGCCAGCTCAGGCCCGAGCGACGGAAACGAAGCGCGATCCGGTCGGAGACGTCGAGACCGACGTCAGCGGTCGAGCAGCCGCAGCGGTACGTCGTACTGCCGCAGCACGTCGGCGACCCCTCAGCGTGGTCCGGCTCGATCACGTCGGCTCTGGTCACGGTTCGGACACGGGTCAGATGCCGAGGTCGGCGGCGCGCAGTCGCTCGACCCGGTCGGCCGGGCCCTCGAGCTCGAGCCCGCGGACCTGGTCGCGACCGAGGAGGAAGTAGACGATCTCGGACGGCGGACCGGTGACCACGACCGGGTCGTCGCCGCGGCGGAGCGTCGCGGTCGATCCCGTGTCGCTGCGCCGCAGTCGCACCGGCACACCCGCCGGGCGGACCAGCCCGCGCCCGGCGACCCTGGCCGCGGACCAGAGACGCGACTCGTCGGCCGGGTCGAGCTCGCGCGGCGCCCAGCCCGGCTGGGCGCGGCGGAGATCCTCGTGGTGCACGAAGTACTCCACCGTGTTGAGCAGCTGCTCGAGACCGGGCAAGGCGTACGGCGTGAGCCCCGGGTCGCGCAGCTTCTCGACCAGCACCGCGAAGTCCTTGCGGGCCATGCGCGCCATCTCGCGGTCCGTCAGGCCGGCCAGGAACGGGACCGTGATGCCGGCGGCGCCGAGGGGGCGGTGCTCCCGCACCAGCAGGTGCGCGACCAGGTCCTTGGCGCTCCACTCGCCGCACAGCGTCGGGGCGTCCTCACCGAGGGCGAGCGCGAGGTCGCACAGGTCGTGGCGTTCCCGGCGGGCCAGCGAGGGGGTGCTCATGCCGCGAGGGTAATCGGCGGCCGGAGGGTGCCGCGTGATTGGGAGACTGTCGGCGGCCGGGCATAGGCTCGGCGAGTGACGGACCAGCGGGCGGATCGACGTGGATCCACGACGCGCGAGGGGTTCGCCGTCCTGGGCGTCGCCATCCGGCGCGAGCCGTGGATCTTCACCGCCTCGACACTCGGCAGCCTCCTCTTCGGCGCCCTGACCGTGGCGGACGCCTGGGTGCTCGGCTGGTCGACCGACCACGTCGTCATCCCGGCCTTCGAGAACGGCGAGATCGGGCACGGCAAGCTGCTGACGATCCTCGCCCTGTTCCTCGGCGTCGCGATCCTGCGCGCGGTAGGCATCGTCGCGCGGCGCCTCGGCGCCGGCGTCATGCAGTACCGCATGCAGGCCCACACCCGGCGTGCCGTCACCCGCCAGTACCTCTCGCTCCCCATGGCGTGGCACCAGCGGCACCCCACCGGGCAGCTGCTCTCCAACGCCAACGCCGACGTCGAGGCGGCGTGGGGCCCGATCGCGCCGCTGCCGATGGCGGTCGGCACGCTCGCGATGATGGTCATCGCGGTCGGGCAGATGTTCTTCGCCGACCTCGTCCTCGCGATCGTCGGGCTGCTGGTCTTCCCGGCCGTCATCGGCGCCAACCTCGCCTACCAGCGCCTCGCCTCGCCGTTGATGACGCGCGCCCAGCAGCTGCGCGCCGAGGTCAGCGAGATCGCGCACGAGTCGTTCGACGGCGCCCTCGTCGTCAAGACCCTGGGTCGCGAGGGCGAGGAGATGGCCCGGTTCGCCGCCAAGGCGACCGAGCTCCGCGACGTCAACATCCGGGCCGGCCGCGTCCGCGCGGCGTTCGACCCCGCCCTGGCCGCCCTGCCCAGCCTGGGGGTCCTCGTCGTGCTCGCCGTCGGCGTCGACCGCGTCCTCAGCGGCGCCACCGACGCGGGCGACGTCGTGACCGTCGCCTACCTGCTCACGATCGTGTCCTTCCCGATCCGCTCCATCGGCTGGCTGCTGGGGGAGTTCCCGCGCAGCGTGGTCGGCTTCCGCCGGGTGTCCGCCGTGATCGAGGCGACCGGCGAGATGCAGTACGGCGCCCGTGCGGTCGCCGCCGGCGACCGCGGCGCCCGCCTCGAGCTGGAGCACCTCGGCTACTCCTACGACCCCGACCAGGAGGTGCTGGCCGACGTGACCTTCGACGTCGAGCCCGGCCGCACGGTCGCGCTCGTCGGTGCCACGGCCTCCGGCAAGAGCACCCTCACCACGCTGATCACCCGGCTCGTCGACCCCGACCGCGGCCGGATCCTCCTCGACGGCACCGACCTGCGCGACCTCGCCCGCGGCGAGCTGGCCGGCACCGTGTCGATCGTGCCGCAGACCGCGTTCCTCTTCGACGACACCGTGCGCGGCAACGTCACGCTGGGCGCCGACGTGAGCGACGAGGAGGTCTGGGCCTCGCTCCGCGCCGCCCAGGCCGACGGCTTCGTGGCGGCGCTGCCCGACGGGCTCGCCACCCGGCTGGGAGAGCGCGGCACGTCGTTGTCCGGCGGTCAGCGGCAGCGGATCTCCCTGGCCCGGGCGCTGGTCCGCCGGCCCCGGCTGCTGGTCCTCGACGACGCCACATCCGCGGTCGACCCCGAGGTGGAGGCCCGGATCCTCGAGGCGCTCCGCTCAGGCGACACCGGCGCGACCCTGGTCGTCGTGGCCTACCGCAAGGCCACGATCGGGCTCGCCGACGAGGTGGTGCACCTCGAGGACGGCCGGATCGCCGACCGGGGGACCCACCTCGAGCTGCTCGCCCGCAGCCCGTCGTACGCCCACCTCGTGAACGCCTACGAGCAACACACAGAGCTGGCCGGAGACAAGCAGTGACGACCCCGACCGCCGCGCCCGCCAGCGGCACCCGGATGGACACCGGCGAGGAGATGGCCGCGTTCGAGACCATCCGCCGCGGCGTCCACTTCTCGCCCGAGCTCAAGGACGGCATCGGGTGGACCCTCGCCCTGGCCGTCGTCGCGTCGCTGGGCCAGGTCGTCGTCCCGATCGCCGTGCAGCAGACCCTCGACCACGGGCTCAACGGCCCCGGCGGTCCCGACGTCCGGTTCACGGTGACGATGGGGCTGATCGCGGCCTGCGCCGTGGTCGTGACCAGCATCGCGTCGTACGCCATGACCAGCCGCCTCTTCACCGCCTCCGAGCGTGGGCTCGCCACCTTGCGGGTCAAGGCGTTCCGGCACGTCCACGACCTGCCGCTGCTCACCCAGAACACCGAGCGCCGCGGCGCCCTCGTCGCCCGGGTCACGAGCGACGTCGATCAGGTCAGCCAGTTCCTGGTCTTCGGTGGCCTGATCTTCGTGGTCAGCATCGGCCAGATGCTGGTCGCGACCGTGATCATGGTGATCTACAGCTGGCAGCTCGCGATCGTGGTCTGGGTCTGCTTCGCCCCGCTCTTCTTGTCGCTGCGCTTCTTCCAGCGCAGGCTGTCGGACGCCTACGGCATGGTCCGCCGCCAGGTCGGCATCCTGCTGTCCGCCATCTCCGAGCCGGTCGTGGGGGCTGCCGTCGTCCGGTCGTACGCCGTGGAGGCCCGCACCCAGGCCCGCATCGACGACGCGATCGAGGCCCACAAGGCCGCGAGCACCCGCGCCCAGGGGTTCACGGCCTTCTCGTTCTCGCTCGGCGGCATCTCGGCCGGCCTGGCCAACGCCGGCGTGCTCATCGTCGGCATCTGGCTCGGCTTCGGCGGCGACATCACGGCGGGCA
>JAOPYB010000459.1 GCA_025964835.1 Nocardioides sp.
TCGTCGGCGCGCAGCCGCTGTCCGTACATCCCGCCCGAGGTGACCATCAGCACCCGCGCGTCGGCGAGCCGCGGGCGCAGCAGCTCGGTCATCAGCACCGGCGCGAGCACGTGCAGCGCCATCGTCACCTCGTGACCCTGCGGCGACTCGGTCCGTTCCGGGGGCATGGCACCGGCGTTGTGCACGAGCACGTCCAGGTGCGGGGCGTCGAGCTCACCCGCGAATCGACGTACGTCGTCGAGGTCGGCGAGGTCGCACCGGTCGATCGCGATGGCGGCGCCGGGGATCCGGGTGCGGAGGTTCTTCGCGACGAGCTCGGCCTTCTCGACGTCGCGCACCACCATCCGGACCTCCGCGCCGAGGCGGAGCAGCCCCTCGGCCGTCGCCAGGCCCAGGCCGGAGGTCGCGCCCGTGACCGCGACGACGCGGCCGGCCATCGAGCCGGGCCTCGCGTCGGCCGGCCAGGTCGGCAGGTGCCTGCGGACGGCCGGACCGATGCGGGTGTAGCCCGGCGCGACCGTGCGATCGAGGAACGTGTCGATGCCGGCCGCCACGCTGCGAGGAAGGGGAAGGGGCATGCCTCGAACGTAGCCTTCGGTCCCTGCTGCTTAACCATGAGAAGTTGCCGAGTCCGCACTTCACACGGTGAACTCACCATGAGAAGTGACGCTTCGCCCGCTTCTCATGGTGAACCAAAGGCCCGGCTCAGGCCGACATCGACAGCAGGAACGCGAGCGTGAAGCCGATCGCGGTCACCAGGCCGACCAGCGCACCCGCGTGCTCGACGGCCTCGGGGACCATCGTGTCGGCGAGCATGGTGAGGATCGCGCCGGCGGCGAACGCCTGGGTGACCGCGATGACGATCACCGGCGCGGAGCCGAGCAGGCCGAAGCCGAGCGCCGCGGCGATCGTCGAGGCGACGAGCACCGCGGTCCAGAGCCCGAGGATGTACTTGGCGGAGCGGCCGTCCTTGCGCATGCCGGTCGACGCCGACAGGGACTCTGGGATGTTGGACAGGAAGACCGCGGCCACCACGGCGACGCCGACCGAGCCGCCCCCGACCAGGGTCACCCCGATCGCGGCCGACTCCGGGATCCCGTCGAGCAGGGCGCCGAGCACCAGCGCCATCGGGCCGGCGTCCGTCGGCGAGCCGTTCGGGCTCTTGCGGCGGTGTCCGCCGTGCCGGTCGATCAGCCAGTCACCTGCGAAGAAGACGAGCGAGCCGGCCAGCAGTCCGTAGACGACCGCGTCGGCGCCGGAGCGGTCGTAGGCCTCGCTGGTGAGCTCGAACGCCACCGCGCTGAAGAGCACGCCGGTGCCGAAGGCCATGATCAGGCCGAGGAACCGGCGGCTGGCCGGCAGCCAGATCCCCGCCACCGCGCCGATCAGCAGCGCGAAGCCACCCACGAACCCCCAGAACGCCGCTTCCCACATGGGGGTGATGGTGCCACGTCAGGTCACCTCAGGGCGCGAGGTCGAGGCGGCAGCCCCGGTGGCCGGGAGGTGCCGCCCGGCAGGGCCTTGCGCTGTCACCCTGGGGGTCGGCCGGGTAGCCGAGGTTGGAGTCGCCGACCACGATGACCCGGCCCCACTGCCGGCGTCCAGGGGCGTCATGTGGCGAACACCCGTCTCGGTCTCCACCTCCGCGAGGTGCGCGATCTGGCCATCAGGCGGCGCTGAGCGGCTCGTCCAGCGCGGTCCACGCTTTGCCGCGCCGCCTAACATGGTCGCCGAGGCCGGGCGGATCACCCCGAGGTGGCCGAGGCCGGAAGAGTGCCGACGTCGAGCTTTCGGCCCGGCGCACGAGGGCTTCCGGCGCCGTGCCCAGGACACTGCAGGGAGAAGTACCATGAACGCCGCTGCCGCCGGGGGCCGCGGACCCAGCCGGGACGAGGACCAGCTCCGGGCTACGCCGTACATCCGCCGCGCGACAGACGACCGCGACGAAGCCGAGCGGGTCGTCACCGAGCTCTACCTCCCCAACCGGCTCGACCTCTCCAGGGGCTCCGCGCACCTGGGCATGGAGGTGGCCGGACTGCGCGTGGGGGCCCTCACTGTCGGCCGGCTGACCTACGGGCGCCGGGTGCTTCTGCGCACGGCCGAGGCCGAGAACTTCCACGTGAACATCCCCCTGCGCGGCCGGGCGGTCTCGAGGGGCGGGACCGGCGAGCCGGTGACGACAGGTCCGGGCGAGGGAGTCGTCTTCTCCCCCGGAGCGCCTGCCGAGATGTCCTGGTCGGCCGACTGTGAACAGCTGTGCCTGATGATTCCGCGCGCCCAGCTGGAGGCGGAGCTGGAGCAGCTGCTCGGCCAATCCCTCAGAGGCCGCCTGGCCTTCGACTTCACGGCCGACCTGCGCACCCCTCTGGGCCGCCGCTGGCGGACGGTGCTGAGCCTGCTCGTGGACGAGCTCGAACAACCGACGGACCTGGGCCGGAACCCCCTCGTGGGGCGACACCTCGAAGGCCTCGTGCTCGATGGCCTCCTGCTCGGTCAGCCGCACAGCCACAGCGACGCCGCGCTCCGTGACCGTTCGGTGAGGCTGGGTGCGCCCATCAGGCGGGCCATCGAGCTGATCGAGGAGCGACCGTCCGAGCCGTGGACCGCGGTCCGCCTTGCCACCGCGGTGCACCTGAGCGTGCGCGCCCTGCAGGAGGGCTTCCGTCGGGACCTCGCCACGCCGCCGATGACGTACCTGCGCCAGATCCGGCTACGCCGCGCGCGCGCGGCGCTCCAGGCGGCCGACCACGATGCGACCACGGTCCGTGCCGTCGCCGTCAGCCTCGGGATCCTGCACCTGGGCCGCTTCGCGGCCGCCTACCGCGAGGCCTTCGGCGAGTCTCCCTCGGACACGCTCAACCGGCTGGTCTGACGCCGGGCCGTCATCTCCGCCCGGCTCTGACGAGGTACTCGTACACCAGGCGCACGGCCATCGCGCCCTCACCCACGGCGGACGCCACTCGCTTCACCGAGCCACTGCGCACGTCCCCGACCGCGAAGACGCCCGCGATCGCGGTCTCGAACATCATGGCGCCTCCGTGGCCGGCACCGGTCAGCACGAACCCCCTGTCGTCGAGCGCGATCGCGCCCTCGAGCCACCGGGTGTGAGGCTCGGACCCGATCAGGACGATGAGCGCCGTCGCACTGAGAGGCCGGCGCTCGTCGGTGCTGAGGTCGTGGACGATGACCTCCTCGAGGGCGAGGTCGCCCCGCAGCTCATAGACCTCGCAGTGGCTCCAAGCGTGCACTCGCGGGGTCGAAACTATTCGCTCCGCGAGGTACCGGGACATGTCGCGGAACAGGTCGTCGTGCCGGATCACGAGGTTCACCTCGGCGGCGTTGCGAGCCAGGAACAGGGCCGCCTGGCCGGCAGAGTTCCCGCCACCGACGATCGTGACCGGGTCACCGTGGCAGAGCCGGGCCTCGGACTCCGTGGCGGCGTAGTAGACGCTTGCCCCCTCGAGCCGGTCCATGCCGGGGACGTCCAGGCGGCGGTAGCGCACGCCGGTCGCGAGCACCACCGTGTGCACCTCCACCTCTGCCCCGTCGGTCAGTCCCACCACGAAGTGGCCATCGATGCGGTCCAGTGACCGGGCCTCGCCGGGGATCGTGAAGGTGGCCCCGAACTTGCGGGCCTGGACCACCGCCCGGTCGGCGAGCTCGGCGCCCGAGATGCCTGCCGGGAAGCCGAGGTAGTTCTCGATCTGGGACGACGTCCCGGCCTGCCCTCCGGTCGCGATCGCGTCGAGCACGACCGTGGTGAGCCCTTCGGCGGCCGCGGTCACCGCGGCGGCGAGACCGGCCGGGCCGGCGCCGACGACCAGCACGTCGTGCGCGTCGCGAGGCGGCGCATCCTGTCGCAGGCCGAGGAGCTCGGCCAGCTCCGTGCTGCTGGGATTGCGCAGGACGGTCTGCCCCTTCCAGATCACGGCGGGGGTCTGGTCGGGTGGGATGCCGAACGCCCGCAGGGTGACCTCTGCCTCTGGGTCCTCCTCCAGGTCCTCCCAGCGGTACGGGATGCGGTTACGGCTCGAAGTCCCTCAGGAGGCGGGTGTCGGGCGGGTAGCGGGAGCCGATGATCCGCAGACCGGTGCCGAGGTCGGCGTGGATGTTGCGCCGGAGGATGAGGGCCCGCAGGATCGGGTCCCCCAGGGCCGGATCCTGGGTGACCGCCTCCTTGAGCCGGTCGTAGGGGACTTCCAGGACCTCGACGTCGGTCTGGGCGACGGCGGTCACGTAGACCGCCTGGCCGGTGAGCATCGACAGGTCACCCACGAAGCGACCCGGTCCGTGGACGGCGATCACCCACAGCTCCCCGTCGGGGTCATCCTCCTGGACGACCCGGACTCGCCCGTCCAGCACGACGAACAGGCCACAGTCGCGGTCGCCTTCGCAGAACAGCTCGGAGCCCCGGTCCAGGCCCTGCGGTCGCCGTACCGCGAGAGCAGCATGATCTGCTCAGCGGTGAGCCGGGGATAGGCGCCGCTGGTGTCGAGGGTCTCGGGCAGGTCGGGCAGGTCGGGCTGCCGGGCTGCCCGGGCTGCTCGGGCTGCTCGGGCTGCTCGGGCTCAGACGAACTGCTCGTCGACATAGCACCACCTCCAGCTCTCCCCCTGCTCGAGCGAACGCACGATGACGTGGCCCGTCGTAGCGTCGTGAGCGCGCGCGTGGCGCATCGGGGAGGAGTCGCAGCAACCGACCGCACCACAGGTGGGGCACTGACGCAGGTGCACCCAGGGAGTGCCCATCCGCAGGCATTCCTCACAGCCCGGGGTCGGGGGCGGGGCCTCACGCTGGTGTCCCACCGGGTCATCGCTGTCACCAGGAGCGCGCACGGCGACGTCAGTCTCACCCTGCAGGGCGACGCCAACGATGCTCCCGATGAGAAGCCCGACCGACCCGAGCAGGTGCAGGGAGCAGTCGTCTACGCCGTGCCGTACTTCGGCTGGGTCGCCAACCGCCTCAACGTCGGTGCGGGCGCGAAGTACGGCGCGTGGGCGGCCTATGCGCTGATCGCGATCGGGTGCCTGAGGATCCTGCTCGGACTCGTCGGCTCCGGTGCGCGTCGCGCCCGCCGCACGCACGCGCGAGACCGGGCGATGGGAACGGAGCTGCCAGCTCAGGGGGCGACGTCGAGCCGGTAGGTCGCGATCGCCGGGAAGTGGTCCGAGTGCCGGATCCCGTAGGCGACCTTGCTCCTCGAGGCGCCGTACGTCGCCCACACGCCGTCGATGAGCGCGTCGCGGTGGGTGCCATGGCTCGTGGGTTTCCGCCCTGCCCACATGGAGCGCATCCCCAGCCGCGTGAACGTGGCGTACGGCAGGGCCTTGCGGTGCCACCGGGCGTCGGCTGTGTAGCCGACGTTGAAGTCGCCGAGCACGAAGACCCGGCCCCACTGTCGCTCGGTGCGCGCCACCTGCGCGAGCCGCTTCACCTCCTCGGTGTACATCCGGTAGGTCTTCGGCCGGTGCGGCCACGTGCGGCCGGCCTGCACCGCGCCGTGCAGCAGGTGCACGTTGACGATCGCGATGTCCTGCCCGGTGGCGCGGTGCCGGAGGTGGACGACGGTCGCCCAGGACGTGCCGTGGTGCCGGGCGGCGGACGGGTTCTCGCCGCCGAGGTTGCGGCCCTTGGCGAGCACGAACCCACGGCCGCCGACGAAGTCGAAGCGGCCCGTGCGCCAGATGACCGGGTTCTGGGCCAGCTTGGGCGGTCGGTAGTAGCCCCAGTCCCTGCCTCGCTGGAGGAACCTCGACTTCTGCAGCGCCCCCGAGCCCGCCACCTCCTGCAGACCCGCAACCTCGACCTCGGGGCGGAGGTCGGTGACACCCTTCTTGAACTGCTTCACCGACCTGTTCGCCCGGATGTTGTACGTGCCGACGACGAGTCTCTGGTCGTCGAAGGCGTGGCTGGGTCGGTGGCTGGGTCGGTGGCTGGGTCGGTGGCTGGGTGCGTGGCTCGTCGTCGCTGGTGCCGCGGCGACGGGGCCGGGTGCCGCGGTGAGGGCGAGCGCGGCGGTGACGAGGGGGACGAGGACGGTTCGTGCGCACTGTGGGGTCAAGGCAGCCTCCCGAGGAGACTGGCGTCAAGGGGCGTCATGTGGCGTCCCCACTGTAGGCAGAGATCCAAGCCCCCAGCGGGCGCAGGTGCGAGGCTCCCGGGAGCTCGCGTCAGGATGAAGCGGCAGGCGGGGCGTACAACGCGACGCCTGGGTGGCGCCCTGCGACCGACGGACCTGGGCCGGAGCCCCTTCGTGGGAAGACACCTCGAAGGCGTGGTGCTCGGCCGCAACCATCCTCACGAGCCAAGGGCGTAGCGTCCTCACGTATCCAATTTGGAATTCGCGCGGATCGGCGCAGCCCGTTCTTCGCCTACCTCGCAGTGTAATTAAATTTTGTGCATATATCGCTCACCCTGACGCGCCGCTCACATCGCCGGCTCAGCCAAGATGTCAGAGCCGTAACGCCGGCGCCCCCTAAAGCGGGACTTTACTCGGGCTACGGATGCTCGCCACACTGGAGCAGCGAGCGGCCTATCAGAATTACTACTATGTAGTTCCTGACACGGCGAGCCCTAGTTGATCTGATTCGGTTCGCGCGCACTGCCTTTCAGGCGATGCCATACGGTTCGGGGGATATGATGAATGCTCGGAGACTACTCACTGTTCCTGCGGTCGCTTTTGTCATGGTCATGGCAGTTGCGTCGCCTTCGTTTGCCGCGACCGGCAGCTTTCCGTGGACTGCGTCCTTTAAGGTCGGCCTCGACTCCCGCGCATGGACCCAAAAGGCTGGCAATACAACGATCACTGCGAAGATGAGCTGCAACGATCCGATGAACGACACCTACTATATCGAGCTATACCGAAACGAGACCATCGACGACAGCTACGGACGAACGAAATACACCTGCGGCTCCAACCAGACGTACACGTGGACTTTGCTGCCCTCCGGCACCTATCACTTCCACCTCAGCAAGGCCAACGACGGGGTGACGATCTCAGGCAACGGCACAGTCACGTATCCGTCGACCTGACCCGTATCCGTTAGCATCGGGAGATGTCAGACTTCTGGCGCCCGTTCGGGGCCCTACTTCCCGCGGGGTTGATCGCAGGAGGATTGCTGGTAGGGCTGGCTTTCACCTGGCGACGGTTGGCAGGTGCCGGTCGTCGCCTGACCGCAGTGGCGTTCTGCATAGTGTGGGCACTGGCGACGCTGGCCGTGACCCTTCGTCCGCAACCAGCACTGATCGATGCACAGGGCAACTTTCGAACCCGCGAGCTTAATCTCGTGCCCTTCAGAGAACTCTGGATCATAACCTTCGATTCAACCACGTGGCACGTCTTCGTCGAGCAAGTTGCTGGGAACACGGTGCTTTTTGCTCCCCTCGGTGCAGGACTGGCGCTCTTGACCTATCGGCGCCCTCGCGCTCGCGTGGGGTTCCTTGGTGGAGCGATTGCAGGCGTGGTCGTCGAGTGTCTGCAGTGGATGCTGGGGACGGGCCGGATCAGTTCCATCGATGACGTGTTGTTGGCGACGCTGGGCTCTGGGCTCGGATTCCTAGTGAGTCGTCGATATGTAACTGTCCATCCGCGGAGCTGGTCGGGTCCGGCCAAAGATGGCGCGAAGACGTAGGCAGTTGCCGGTGATCCCCGAGCACCTCCGCCTGCGGAATGCTGCGACCGTGCCTCAAAGCAGGGTCTAACGAAGCACTCGCGAGGGCGGGATTCGGCCTCGCCAAGCACGAGTGCCTCAGAGACTCGAGCAGATCCACTCGCCAATCTTCTGGACCTCGTTGGGAAGGCCGATCAGCTCTATGAGCAGTCCGGTTCAGGCTGCGCCGGCGCATTGCCTGCATCGTGCCGCTGATGAAGGAGAGGCGGTCCTCGCCGTTTGGCCCCTTCACCGGTTCACCCTTAGCGCTCTGGAGTACGTCCTCCACGAAGTTGGGCGAGATACTCCTTCCTGCTCCTGTGGTGCCGGCCGGCGGGCCCAGGCCGCTGGGCTGGAGGCGATCCACAGCATGGTGGGTATAGAGACGATCACCGATTCGGCGTACACACGCTCACCGTCCGCCACCTTGGGGTAGTTCTGCCAGGATGTCCACAGAAGTCGCTCTCCATTTCCAGCGGCTGGGGCAAGGTCATCCGTGACCTTGTATAGGTCAACAGCTCGGTCTGTCCACTTGCCAGTTGTTGGAAGCCACCCCCCGAAGGGGACCATCGAGCTCGCGGAGAGACTGGCATTGACGTAGTCATGCTGCCCGGCATGCACCGACACGGTTGGTGCTCAGTCCGGGTGCCGCCACGGCGGGGCCGCTCAGAGTGGTCGCCGCCAGAGCGATACCAGTCACCGTTACCAGAGCACGCTGAAGTGTGCGCGCTGAGAAGATCTGCATCCCCAGACATCCTTGGTACGCACGCTGCAAGCGGGCCGCCTGACGCTGCCCACCGTCGTGGTCGCACAAATGATGCATCACCTACCGCACCTCGGCCACATTGCCAAGGGAGGTTCAGACCAGTTTCCGTAGGGTAGTCCCACTCATAGTCCGAGGTGACTGCGGAGAGCCGTCCCAGCCTCCGAGTAACACTCAGAACCGTAGTGACGTCCATGGAACCAATATGGCGTCTCACGACTCTTACCTAGGTCAAGGACTGCCAACCTGCTGAAGGGGCCTTGGATGACGTCGCCCATCGATGATGACTTCGAGGAGTACGTCGCCGCCAGGTGGCGACCTCTGGTGCGCGCGGCTGTCATCCTCGGGTGCTCGTCCAGCGAAGCCGAGGACCTCGTCCAGACGACGCTCTTTCAGATGTACAAGAGCTGGGACCGCGTCCAGGTTGCACGAGATCGAGACGCATATGTCTACCGGATGCT
>JAOPYB010000500.1 GCA_025964835.1 Nocardioides sp.
CGATCATCCGGTTGACGGCGTTCACGCCGCCGCCACCGATGCCCACGACCTTGATGATGGCCAGGTAGTTCTGCGCTGCTGCCACGGCGGATTCGCCCTTCGCTGATCGTGTCCGGGTGCGGACGGATGGGGTGGTGCTGGCCTGTCGCTGGGGAAGCGGCGCGATGTCCGAAACCGTAACCCTGAACCTGAGGGTTATAGTTATGTCAACCTCGCCGTGGTGAAGACACTAGGCAGAGGGAGTCCGGGAATTGCGGCGACACGCCCACCCGGTCACGAGCACCGAAAGTTTCGTCAGGGGGTGCCGGCGGTGGTGGGCTGCCCGGGGACGCTCACGTCGTAGGTGCGCGCCGGCCGGTGGAGCAGCGCCGCGAGGACGCGGGCCTTCTCCCCCGACTCCTCCGCGCTCCCCCACACGACCACCCGGCCGTCGCGGAGCACCAGCTCGATCTGGTCGACGGTCTGGACTTCGACGTGGTCGACGATCCGTGCCAGGTCCGCGGGCAGGGCGGCGATGACCTTGGCGGCCTCCTCGAGCGCGTCGCTGCGGGTCTCGGTGGAGGTCTGCACGTGCGGCAGGCCGGGCGGGGCCTGCTGGTAGTCGCGGAAGACCACGCCGTAGGCGTCCATGCCGCGGATGCGTCCGCCGATCTCGACCACGGCGACCGCGACCCGCTCCACCACGGTGATCTGCACGTGGTCCGGCCATTCCCGGGTGACGTCGGCCGAGCGCACCCCGGCCAGCGACTCGACCCGGCGCCGGATCCCGTCCAGGTCGAGGCGCGCGAGCGGCTCCCCCTCCGGGACGGCGGCAGCGTCGCGGATCTGGCTGGCGCGCAGGTCCTGGAGCCCGACGACGCGGACCCCCTGCACGGCCAGGAACGAGGAGAAGAAGACCGCCCAGACGGTGCCGGCCACGAGGGCGACGAGGAGCACCGCGGCGACGACGTACTTCCAGGCGAGCCAGCGGCGCGCCCACTGCCGGCGCGCGAACCGGCGGCGGCTGCGTGCGGTGGTCTGCTCGACCGGGGGGACGGTCGCGGTGCCGGAGTCGCCGCGGCGCACGGGGTTACGCACCGGCGCGCTCCCGCTCCTCGAGCAGCGCCAGCACGCGCGGTCCGACGCTCGTCACGCTGCCGGCGCCGAGGGTCAGCACCAGGTCGCCGGGTCGGGCCCGGGCGACGAGCTCGGCCGGGACGTCGTCGAGGTCGGGGACGAACGCCACCCGTCCCTCGGGGAGCGGGACAGCGCCGGCGACCAGGGCGCCGGTGACCTCGGGGTCGGCGTCCTCGCGGGCGAGGTAGACGTCGAGGACGACCACCTCGTCGGCGGCACCGAGCGCCGCGCCCATCGCCGGGCCGAAGATCCGGGTGCGCGAGACCAGGTGCGGCTGGAAGGCCACGACGACGCGTCCGTCCCCCGCGACCGCACGCGCCGCCTGCAGGTCGCCCGCGATCTCGACCGGGTGGTGGGCGTAGCTGTCGTAGACCCGCACTCCCCCGGCCTCGCCCTTGCGCTCCATGCGCCGGCGGGTGCCGGTGAAGCCCTCGAGGCCGCGGCGCAGGTCCTCGAACGGGTGACCCAGCCGCAGTCCGGTCGCCAACGCCGCGGCGGCGTCGAGGACGTAGTGGCGACCGGGGATCTGCAGGGTGACCCGACCGAGCTCGCGGCCACCGTCGACCACGGTGAAGGACGAGGTGGTGCCGGCGAATGCCAGGTCGACCACGCGCAGGTCGGTCGCCTCGCCCTGCCCCACGCGCACCACACGTTGGCCGAGCGCCTGCGCGAAGCCCGCGAGTCGGGCCGCTCCCGGGTCGTCGACGATGCAGACGAGGAACCCGTCGCGGTCGACGTGGTCGGCGAACTCGTCGAACGCCTCGCGGTAGGCGTCCTCGGTGCCCCACTGGTCGAGGTGGTCGGCCTCCACGTTCGTGACGACCGCGGCGTAGGGCCGGTAGACGAGGAAGGCGCCGTCGCTCTCGTCGGCCTCGGCGACGAACAGGTCACCGCTGCCCTCGGCGGCGTTGGTGCCCGTCTGGGCGAGGTCGCCGCCGATCGCGTACGTCGGGTCGGCGCCGGCGGCCTGGAGGGCCACGGTCAGCAGTGAGGTGGTGGTGGTCTTCCCGTGGGTGCCGGCGACGGCAAGCACGCGGCGACCGGCCATCACCGCGGCCACCGCGGCCGAGCGCGGCAGCACCACGAGCCCGCGGCGCACGGCCTCGACGTACTCGGGGTTGTCCTCGCGGACCGCGGTCGAGACGACGAGGGTGTCGACGTCGTGGACGTGCGCCGCGTCGTGGCCCAGGTGGACCTCGGCCCCCAGGTCCCGCAGCGCCTGCAGCGTCGGCGAGTCGGTGCCGTCGCTACCGCTGACGCTCAGGCCGCGGGCCAGCATGATCCGGGCGATGCCGGAGAGGCCGGCGCCGCCGATGCCGACGAAGTGGACCCGGCCGAGCCGGTCCGCGGGACGGAGCTCGTCGGGGACCGGGACCCTCATCGGTGCGCCTGCCGGGCGCACTCCAGCACGATCCGGGCGAGCCTCTCATCGGCGTCCCGCGGGATCAGGGCGGCCGCGGCCGTCCCCATCTGCTGCAGGCGGGCGGGATCGGTGACCAGGCCGGCCACGCTCGCGGCGACCCACTCGGGGCTCACGGTCGCGTCGTCGACGAGCAGCGCGCCACCCGCGTCGACCACCGGGCGGGCGTTGAGCTCCTGCTCGCCGTTGCCGATCGGGAGCGGCACCAGGATCGCCGGCAGGCCGGTGGCGGCGGCCTCGGTCACGCTCGACGCACCGGCTCGGCAGAGCACCAGGTCGGCGGCCGCGTAGGCGAGGTCCATCCGGTCCACGTAGTCGAGGACGACGTAGGGCACCGACGTCGAGACCGGCTCGGCCCCGCCGTGCTTGCCCTGGACGTGCAGCACCTGCACGCCGGCGTCGGCGAGGGCCTGCGCTGCCCCGGAGACCGCCTTGTTGAGCCGGCTGGCGCCCTGCGAGCCGCCCGTGACCAGCAGCGTCGGGC
>JAOPYB010000495.1 GCA_025964835.1 Nocardioides sp.
GAGGAGTCGGGCTTCCTCGGCGTCGGCGTGGGCGCGAGATGACCGGGCAGCAGCGAGGACCGCGGCAGCGGTCTCGGGTGCGGGGTGGCTCTCGGTCATGGGACCAGTCAAGCCGTGACCACCGACAGTTCAGCCCGGAAACCCTGTGCACAAAGGGCTTTGGGGATAACAACCGGGTAACAGAATTCGGGCGGTATCCACAGACCGGCAACCCAAGCAAAGCCGGAGGGGAAAGCAGACCGCAACCAAGCACCTGTACCGAAGCAAACGGCGACTACGTAACCCGGCAAAGAGAGGGTCTCGAGATGGTGCTGCGCGACCTCCTCGACCACCGAGTGGCGATCTCCTCAGCCGCCTGTTGTCCACGCCCGTTCGACGAGCTGGGTGGCCTCGGTGACGCCGAGGCCGAGGCGGCGGGCGGTGGCGGCGTACGACGCGGCGGCGGCGGCCGCGTCCGCGGTGCCGGCGGAGGGGGAGAGCGCGACGAAGGTGCCTCGCCTGCCCTCGGTGACGACCACGCCGTCGGTCTCGAGCTCGCGGTAGGCGCGGGCCACGGTGTTGACCGCGAGGTGGAGCTCGGCCGCGAGGGCCCGCACGGTGGGGAGCCGGACCCCGGCAGGGAGGTCGCCACGAGCGACCCGGGAGGCGATCTGGACCCGGAGCTGCTCGTAGGGAGGGCGGTCCGACGACGGGTCGAGAGGAAACACGTCCATGCTTCGACCCTACGCGCGGTTTCACGCCACCCGCCTCCATGCGGTAGAGACATCCCATGGATCGCGACGTGCTGGTGGTGGGGGAGTCCCTGATCGACATCGTCCGTGGGGCCGACGGCCGCACGATGGAGTACGCCGGCGGCAGCGCGGCCAACGTCGCGGTCGCCCTGGCGCGGCTCGGGCGTCCGGTGCGCCTCGCGACGAGCTACGCCGACGACGCCCATGGCCGCCTGATCGCCGACCACCTGGGAGCGGCCGGTGTCCGGCTGGCGAGCGATCCCGGCGCCGTGACCCGCACCTCGACCGCCCTGGCCACCATCGGTGCCGACGGCGCGGCCCACTACGACTTCGACCTCGAGTGGCGCCTCAACCCGGTCGCCGACGGGCCGGCGCCGCTCGTGGTGCACACGTGCTCGCTCGGGGCCGTCCTGCCTCCGGGTGCTGACGACGTGCTCGCGCTGCTCGCCGCGCTGAGGGAGGGCGCGACGATCAGCTACGACGTGAACGCGCGCCCCGCCATCACCGGCACCGGGACCGACGTCCGGGACCGGGTCGAGCGGATGGTCGCGATCAGCGACCTCGTGAAGGCGTCCGACGAGGACCTCGGTGCGCTCTACCCCGACGTCGACACCCTGATGGCGGCCCGCCACCTGCTGGCCCTGGGTCCGGCGGCCGTCGTCGTCACCCGCGGAGCCGAGGGTGCGACCTGGGTCGGCGTGGGTGGCGAGGCCGAGGTCGCCTCACTGCCCGTGGTGGTCGCCGACACCATCGGTGCCGGCGACACGTTCGGTGCCGCGCTCGTCGACGCCCTGTGGGAGCGCGACCGGCTCGGTGCGGACCGCCGGGAGGCACTGCGAGCGCTGCCGACCGCCGAGGTCGCCGACGTGCTCGCCCACGCCGCGCGGGCGGCCGCGATCACTGTGTCACGACCCGGCGCCGACCCGCCGTACCGCCACGAGCTGTCCGAGTAGCGCCGCGAGGCCCGCGGGCTTCAGCGCAGCGACTCGACCCAGGCGTGCACCAGCGGCACCACGGAGGCGCCCTCGCCACTGGCCGCCGCCACCCGCTTCATCGAACCGGAACGAACGTCGCCGGCGGCGAAGATGCCGGGCGCCGTGGTCGCCAGCGTGTCCGGCGGGAGCCCGTCGAGCCACAGCTCCCGGGGGCACGTCGCGACCGGTGAGGACGAAGCCGTTGTCGTCGCGGACCACGCTCTCCGGCAGCCAGTCGCAGTGCGGCTCGGCGCCGAGCAGGAGGAAGAGCCCGCGGGCCTCGCGCCGGTGCACCGCTCCGGTCGTGATGTCACGGACGTCGAGCCACTCCAGCCGACCGTCGCCGCCGTCGACGACCTCGGAGCACGGCAGCACGGTGATCCGGGGGTTGTCGTCGATCTCGCCGATCAGGTAGCGCGACATGGTCGCCGCGAGGTCGGGCCGCCGCACCCAGGATGGTGGCCGGTCGGTCACCTGCCGATCGTAGGCGAGCAAGAGGCGCCGGAGCGGGGAGTGGCAGGATTGCCGATCGTGCGGACCCGGATCGACCTCGCCTATGACGGCAGCGACTTCCACGGCTGGGCCGTCCAGCCCGGTCTGCGGACCGTGCAGGGCCAGCTCGAGGTGGCGCTGGCGACCGCGCTGCGCCTGCCGTCGGTCGGGGTGGTCTGCGCCGGGCGCACCGACACCGGCGTGCACGCCCGGGGCCAGGTGGTCCACGCCGACATCCCGGGGGAGACGCTGGCCGGGTCGGTCGGGCGCTCGCGCAGGCCGCCCGAGGCGGCGCTGCTGCGCCGGCTGAACGGGATCCTCGACGCGGACGTGCGGGTCCGGCGCGTGACGGTGGCCCCGCCCGGCTTCGACGCCCGCTTCTCCGCGCTGTGGCGCCGCTACGCGTACCGCATCGCCGACCACCCGCTCGCCGTCGACCCTCTCGTGCGCTCGCACGTCCTGCCCTGGTCGCACCCGCTCGAGGTGGACCTGCTCAACGACGCCTCGGTCCTGCTGCTCGGCGAGAACGACTTCGCCTCGTTCTGCAAGCGACGCAAGGGCGCCACCACGATCCGCACGCTGCTGGACCTCGCCTGGCAGCGCAACGACGACGGCACGGTCGAGGCCACCGTGCGAGCCGACGCCTTCTGTCACAGCATGGTGCGGGCGCTGGTGGGCTGCCTGCTCGCCGTCGGTGACGGGCGGCGACCCGTCGAATGGCCGCTGGAGGTGCTCGGCGGCGCCCAGCGCCACCCCGGGGTCTTCGTCGTGCAGGCGCAGGGACTCACGCTGGAGGAGGTCGCCTACCCACCCGACGAGGAGCTCGCCGGACGCGCCGAGCTGACTCGTACGAAGCGGCTCACGCTGGCCGGGATCGACGAGGAGGACGGGTGATGGATGACGACCACTACTTCACCGCCGACCCCTCCGTCGCGTTCAAGCGGGCGCCGGTGCGCGCATCCGTGTGGGGCCACGACCTCGACCTCGTGAGCGGCTCCGGCGTCTTCGCCCAGGGGCGCGTCGACATCGGCACCGCGGTGCTGTTCCGTGAGACCGGGCCGCCGCCGCCCGGTCGGGTCCTCGACCTCGGGTGCGGGTACGGCGTGATCGGGCTGGCCATCGCCGCGGCCGTGCCCGGAGCCACCGTGACCGCCGTGGACGTGAACGAGCGGGCGGTCCTGCTGGCCAACGAGAACGCCGCGTCGCTGGGGCTCGCCGACCGCTACACCGCGAGCACGCCGGACGGCGTGCCCGCGGAGGCGACGTACGCCGAGATCTGGTCGAACCCGCCGATCCGGATCGGCAAGGCCGCGCTGCACGAGCTCCTGCTCACCTGGCTGCCGCGACTGGCACCGGGCGGCCGTGCGGTCATGGTGGTGGGCAAGAACCTGGGGGCCGACTCGCTCCAGCGCTGGCTGGGGGAGCAGGGCTACCCGACCGAGCGGTCGGCGAGCGCCAAGGGCTTCCGGGTGCTGGTCTCCCGCCGCGCCGGTTGAGCCTCAGCAGCAGGCGGTGGCGCTCGGCTGCAGCTCGGTGGAAGCCTCTGCGCCGCAGCAGCCGACCTGTGAGGTGTCGCCGACACCGAAAGTCTCGCTGTCGGCGAGCACGCTGTAGATCTCCCAGCGCTCGCCGTTCGGCGCGCCCTCGACCCAGAACTTGTCCTGCCTGGCGTAGCAGCAGGTGGTGTCCCTCTCGTCGACCGATGCCAGCCCCGCCGCCGCCAGCCTGGTCTGCTCGGCGTCGACCGACTCGGTGTCGGCCACCTCGACCCCGAGGTGGTTCACCGACCCGCCGTGGCCGGGGTTCTCGATGAGGATCAGCTTGAGCGGGGGCTCCGCGACCGCGAAGTTGGCGTAGCCCGGCTTGGTCTTGGCGGGGCCGACTCCGAAGAGCTTGGTGTAGAAGGCGATCGAGGTGTCGAGGTCGTCGACGTTGAGCGCCAGCTGGAGACGGGACATGGGTGGACCTCCGTTTGATTACATCGATAATTGTCTATGTCCGATGTTGCAGCAGGCATCGATGGCTGTCAACATAGATGCATGTCGAAGTCCTTGATCGAGCTGACCCCGGTCGAGACCGTCGCGTGCTGCTCGCCCCTGACCAAGGAGCCGCTCAGCCACGACCAGGCCGAACGGATCGCTCCGCTGGTCAAGGCCCTGGCCGACCCGGTCCGCCTCCGGCTCCTCTCGATCGTCGCGTCGCACGCGGACGGCGAGGCGTGCGTCTGCGACCTCAACGACGCCTTCGACCTGTCGCAGCCGACGATCAGCCACCACCTCAAGGTGCTGCACGAGGTGGGCCTGCTCGACCGGGAGAAGCGTGGGGTCTGGGTGTACTACCGCCTCAACGCCGGCGCCCTCCGCGACTTCGGCGCCCTCCTCGGGGGCGTCGTCGGGTGATGCTCGTGCGCCGGGCGGTGGCCGAGCTCGTCGGCACCGCCTTCCTCGTCGCGGCTGTGGTCGGCTCCGGCATCGCCGCGACCCGGCTCTCCCCGGACGACGCCGGCCTCCAGCTTCTCGAGAACAGCCTCGTCACCGGAGCCGCCCTCGTCGCCCTGATCCTGGCCCTGCACCCCGTCTCCGCCGCCTTCAATCCCGTCGTGACCCTGGTGGAGCGGGTCCTGGGGCTGCTGACGACCCGCGACGCGCTGGTCCTCGTCCTCGCCCAGCTCGTCGGCGGTGCGGTGGGCACGATCGTGGCGAACCTGATGTTCGACCTCGACGCGGTCACGCTCTCCACCCACGCACGGACCGGAGGAGGGCTCTGGCTGGGCGAGGTGGTCGCCACCCTGGGGCTGGTGCTGGTGATCTTCGGGACCCTCCGGAGCGGCCGGCCGGAGACCGTGGCCTACGCGGTGGGTGGCTACATCACCGCGGCGTACTGGTTCACCAGCTCGACCAGCTTCGCCAACCCGGCCGTCACCGTCGCGCGGACCCTGTCCGACACCTTCACGGGCATCGCTCCGTCGTCGGCACCACTCTTCGTGCTCATGCAGCTGGTGGGCGGAGCGCTCGCGCTCGGGCTGGTCCTGTGCCTCCACCCGGACGTTCGAGAGACCCAGCCGTGACAGCCCGGCCCACCGTCCTCATCCCCGCCTGACCCCTGCTCGGCCGGAGTGGCAGGCTGGTCGCATGACGACGTACGACGCGGCCGAGAACCGCTACGACACGACCGCCACCGGCATGGAGTACCGCTACTGCGGTCGCAGCGGGCTGCAGCTGCCCGTCCTCTCGCTCGGACTGTGGCAGAACTTCGGCGACGACAAGCCCGAGGACAACCAGCGCGCGATCCTGCGCCGGGCCTTCGACCGGGGTGTCACCCACTTCGACCTGGCCAACAACTACGGGCCGCCGTACGGCCGGGCCGAGGAGAACTTCGGGCGCTACCTGAAGGACGACTTCAAGGCGCACCGCGACGAGCTGGTGATCTCCACCAAGGCCGGCTACGACATGTGGCCGGGCCCCTACGGCCAGGGTGGCGGGTCGCGCAAGTACATGCTCGCGTCCCTCGACCAGTCGCTGGGCCGGCTGGGTCTCGAGTACGTCGACATCTTCTACAGCCACCGCTTCGACGCCGACACCCCGGTGGAGGAGACGATGACGGCGCTCGACCACGCGGTGCGCCAGGGCAAGGCGCTGTACGCCGGCATCTCGTCGTACTCCGCCGCCAAGACCCGGGAGGCGGCAGTGATCGCGCGCGACCTCGGGACGCCGCTCCTGATCCACCAGCCGTCGTACTCGATGCTGAACCGGTGGATCGAGGAAGCCCTCCTCGACGAGCTGGAGGAGCAGGGGATGGGCTGCATCGTCTTCACGGCGCTCGCGCAGGGACTGCTGACGGACCGCTACCTCGACGGGGTGCCGGTCGACTCGCGGGCCGCGCGGGACGGCTCGACGATCCCCGTTGAGTCGTTCGACGAGAAGACCCTCGGCCACGTGCGTCGCCTGAACGAGATCGCCGCGGGCCGTGGCCAGAAGCTCGCCCAGATGGCGTTGCAGTGGGCCGTCCGCGACCCCCGCGTCACGTCGGCGGTCATCGGTGCCAGCTCGGTCGAGCAGCTCGACACCAACCTCGACGCGTTGTCCGGCCCGGCGTTCACCGAGGAGGAGCTCGCGGCCATCGACAGTGACGCCGTCGACGGGGGCATCAACCTGTGGAAGAGCTCCTCCCAGCACTGAACGACGCCCCTGGATCGTGCTTGACTGCTGGCATGACTCGGGTCTTGGCAGTGCTGTGCTTCGGAGTCGTCGCGCTCGTCGGGTGCGGCTCCGGTTCGGACGACACCGAGGGTGACGGCACGGCCGCCAGCGGCGACGCGGGTGCGGCGACCATCGAGGCCACCGACGGGTCCTTCTCGCTGGAGGTGCCGGACGGCTGGTCCAGCCAGGACCAGTTCCTCCAGGGCCCGGTCGTGGTCGCGGCGCAGGGGCAGGACGAGGTGGACCAGCTGCTGGTCAGCGCCTTCCCGCAGCCGGGCGGAGCCGAGGACCAGGCGATCTTCACCGCTACCGGCCTCGCGGACAGCGGGATCACCTGCAAGCGGCTCGAGGACAGCACCGCGTTCGGCGACGCACGCCTCGTGTTCGACTGCCCGCAGGACGCCGACGGGTCCACCGTGCGCAGGCTCCTCCTCCCCGTCGAGCACGACGGGAAGAGCATCCTGGTCTTCCTCCAGACCTCCGGGGAGACTCTCGACGACACCGCCGCGGTCGTGCGGCCCATCGTCGAGAGCGTCGCCTGGAAGTAGCGGCCCAGACCAGTGGCCAGGGCCACCCGCGGCCCCGCCAGGGCCGCTAGCCTGCGATCTCCGCTCGCGTGGTCCGCCGTGCGAGCCCCAGACGGTTCACCGGAGGACCCCATGTCGAACACCATCGGCTTTCTGCGCCGGCACATCTCCGCGATCCTGGCGATCGCGCTGCTCATGGGCGGCGGTGGGGTCGCGTACGGCGTGGCCGGCCACGGGGGAGACCGGGCGTCGTCCAAGGCGACCCGCATCTACGCCTGCGTGAAGTCACACAGCCACCTGCTCACGCGGACGAGCGCCACGAAGCCCTGCCCGAAGGGGTCGAAGAAGATCTCGTGGAGCATTGCGGGCCCCGCGGGTGCCGCGGGCGTCGCTGGGGCCCAGGGGCCGATCGGCCCCGACGGCGCGGCTGGTGCGACGGGTGCCACCGGCCCCGCCGGCGCCCAGGGGGCACCCGGCCCTGCCGGTGCCGACGGCATCGACGGCATCGACGGCATCGACGGCACTGACGGCATCGACGGCATCGACGGCACTGACGGGGTCGACGGCATCGACGGCACCGATGGCACTGACGGCACCGATGGCGCGGATGCTGTTTCCGACTTCGCCGAGTTCTTCGCGCTCGCCCCACCGGACAACGCCGCCACGGTCGCGCTCGGCTCGGACGTCGCCTTCCCCCAGGACGGGCCGACCGCCGGTGGCGGCCTGACTCGGACCGGCCCGAGCACCTTCAACCTGGCGCAGATCGGCATCTACCGGGTGTCGTTCTCCGTGCCGGTCACGGAGGCCGGTCAGCTCATCCTCACCCTGAACGGTGCCGACCTGGCATACACGGTCGTCGGGCGGGCGACCGGCACCTCGATCATCGCCGGCGAAGCACTCGTGCAGACCACGGTGATCAACTCGCTGCTGACGGTCCGCAACCCGGCCGGGAACTCGACGGCGCTCACGATCACCCCGCTTTCCGGCGGCGCCCGGCCGGCCTCGTCCACCCTGGTGATCGAGCGGCTGGACTGAGCGCAAGAAGTCTGGCCTGACTCGCAACAGGATCGGCTCGACCGGCGTTCATGGTGTGTGGAGGCCGTGCTGCAGCGAGACGAGGGGAGCCGGGTGGTCGACGCGATCCCCGACTTCGACGCCTGGGTGGCCGCGCGCGGCCCGGGCCTGCTGCGGCTCGCCCACGCGCTGACCGGCAACCGGGCCGATGCCGAGGACGTGGTCCAGGAGGCACTGGCCCGCGCGCTGCCGCGGTGGGACCGGATCTCGACCGTCGAGGACCCGGACGCCTACGTCCGGAGGATGGTCGTCAGCGAGCACACCTCGTGGTGGCGACGCTTCCGCCGCCGCGAGTCGCCGGTCGCCGAGCCGCGCGGCCCGCAGGACGTCGCACCCGCCGACGGCACCGGCGAGACGGACGACCGGGAGCGGATCTGGCGGGCCTGCCGCGCGCTGCCCGAGGGGCAGCGGACCGCGGTGGTCCTGCGCTACTACGAGCAGCTGGAGTACGCCGAGATCGCGGCACTCACGGGCGTCCGCGAGGGCAGCGTGCGCTCCCGGGTCTCCCGGGGCATCGCCGCGCTGCGGACCGAGCTGGGGGAGGAGACCGAGGATGAGTGACTTCGAGGACCGACTTCGCAACGCGCTGCGAGCGGCGGACGCCCCGGACGCGACTGGGCTGGCCGACGCCGCCAGGCGACGAGCCCGCACCCGTCGGCGTACGACGGTCGCGGCCACCGCCATCGCCGTGCTGGCGGCCGTGGTGGCGGTGCCGGTCACCCTGTCGGCCCTCGACGGTGACGCGAGCACCCAGCGGATGCCCAGCGCGGCCGACCCCACCCGGGCCGACCCAACGCAGGCCGACCCCACCCCGGTGACGCCGGGTCTGCGGGTCGAGACCTGGCACCAGGCGACGATCCTGGTGCCGGACGACTGGAGCTACGGCAGCATGACCTCCTGGTGCGCCTCGGGCGGCGACACCTCCCCGGTTGTCGAGCGTCCCGGCACGATCGTCGAGCTGATCCTGTGCACCCAGCCGGGCAGCTCCTACGGCGTCGCCTTCAGCGCGGCGCGCCACGACTCCTACACGGCTCCGGCACGGCAGACCGGCGGTCACGAGGTGCCGCAGGACGCCTGGGTCGGCGAGCAGGCCGTCGGGGGTGTCCTGGTCCACGTCGTCGCCCCGACCCGGCAGGTCGCGCAGGACGTCCTCGACTCGATGCAGGTGGTCGGCGACTCCGACCCGAACGGCTGCAGCCTGGTCGTGGACATCCCGGCGGACCAGCACGACGACGTCACCGTGTGCCGCTACGACGAGGACGGCCTGCTGGTGCAGAGCGAGCGGCTCTCCCCGGAGGACGGGCGCGCTGCGATGGCGGCCATCGCGGCGGCCCCGATCCGCCGCGACCAGGACCCGTGCCCGGCGACCCCGGACCGCTTCGAGCAGGTGCTGATCGGGACCGGGGCCGACCTCGGCACCGTGCGGGTCATCTGGGGTGCCCACTGCCTCGCCGGCCGCGGTGTCTTCATGTCCGGCGTCGTTCGCGAACTGACGTCCGACGTCATGTACTGGGCGCTCTCGCCGGGCTGGTCGGGCGGCGTGGACGGGGACGTCCCGCTGCCGGGCGTTCTCCGCCGGTAAAGCGGTCGCCGGACCCCGGGCGATGCCGGAGAATGCTCCGACGTGGGTCATGTGGATGTCGCCGGGGTGCGCTACGAGCTGCCGGACGGTCGGGTGCTGCTGGACGACGTGTCGTTCCGGGTCGGCGAGGGGGCCAAGGTCGCGCTGGTCGGCGCCAACGGTGCCGGCAAGACCACCCTGCTGCGGATCATCACCGGCGACCTGGTGCCGCACGCCGGCGCGGTGACCCGCAGCGGTGGGCTCGGCGTCATGCCTCAGATGGTGGGCGCGGGCCTCGGCCCGGACCCCACCGTGGCCGACCTGCTCCTGAGCGTCTCGCCGCCCCGGATCCGCGCGGCCGCGGCCGAGGTGGACCGCTGGGAGCTGGCGCTCATGGACACCGACGACGAGAAGACGCAGATGTCCTACGCGCACGCGCTCTCGGAGTTCGCCGACGCCGGCGGCTACGACATTGAGGTCACGTGGGACGTCTGCACGACCGCCGCGCTGTCACTGCCCTACGACCGGGCGAAGTATCGCGACCTGCGCACGCTCTCCGGCGGTGAGCAGAAGCGCCTGGTGCTCGAGTTCCTGCTGCGCGGGCCCGACCAGGTGCTGCTGCTCGACGAGCCCGACAACTTCCTCGACGTGCCCGGCAAGATCTGGCTCGAGGGCCGCATCCGCGAGTCCGACAAGACGGTCCTGATGATCAGCCACGACCGCGAGCTGCTCAACAACACCGCCACCCGGGTCGTCACGGTCGAGCTGGGCGGGTCATCTGGGGGGTCCACGGGGGGCGGAGTCCCCCGTGTGGGGGGCAACACGGTGTGGACGCACCCGGGCGGGTTCGCGTCGTACCACCAGGCCCGGCTCGACCGCTTCGCGCGCTTCGAGGAGCTCCGCAAGCGCTGGGACGAGGAGCACGCCAAGCTCAAGCAGCTCGTGCTGCACTACAAGATCAAGGCGGAGTACAACGACGGCATGGCCTCGCAGTACCGCGCGGCCCAGACCCGGCTCCGGAAGTTCGAGGAGGCCGGTCCGCCGACGGAGCAGCCGCGTGAGCAGCAGGTGTCGATGCGGCTCAGGGGCGGCCGCACCGGCAAGCGCGCCGTGGTCTGCGAGGACCTCGAGCTCACCGGCCTGATGAAGCCGTTCGACCTCGAGGTCTGGTACGGCGAGCGGGTGGCCGTCCTCGGATCCAACGGCTCCGGCAAGTCCCACTTCCTGCGGCTGCTCGCCGCGGGCGGCAGCGACCCCGACGTCGAGCACCGGCCCGTGTCCGAGGCGCCGGTCAAGATGGTCGACCACACCGGCAAGGCCAAGCTCGGGGCCCGCGTGCGCCCGGGCTGGTTCGTGCAGACCCACGAGCACCCGGAGCTCGTTGGCCGCACCCTGCTGGAGATCCTGCACCGCGGCGACGGCGACCCGAACGGTCGCGCCGGCATGGGCCGCGAGCAGGCCGCCCGGGTGCTCGACCGCTACGAGCTGGCGCACGCCTCGGAGCAGAGGTTCGAGTCGCTCTCCGGCGGCCAGCAGGCGCGCTTCCAGATCCTGCTGCTCGAGCTGAGCGGCGCCACGCTGCTGCTCCTCGACGAGCCCACCGACAACCTCGACGTCCAGTCCGCCGAGGCTCTCGAGGAGGGGCTGGAGGCCTTCGACGGGACGGTCCTCGCGGTCACCCACGACCGCTGGTTCGCGCGCGGGTTCGACCGGTTCCTCGTGTACGGCGCGGACGGCGAGGTCTACGAGTCCGACGGCCCGGTATGGGACGAGGGCCGGGTGCGGCGCGACCGATGAGCACGTTCGAGATCGTCGCCCTCGACCCCTTCGACGCCCCGATGTTCGACGCCTGGCACGCGGCGTACTTCGTGGCCGAGACGCACGGGCGGGAGGGGACCGCGGCGCCCTGGCAGCTCGAGGAGCTGCGGGTGCTGATGCAGCAGCCCAGCGGCCGGAACTGGTCGGCGGGCTGGTGCGGGCTCGTCGCCGGGGAGGTCGTCACGGCAGGCTGGCTCCAGACGCCGCTGCTCGACAACCTCGAGCGCGCCTCCCTGAGCGTCCACACCGTGCCGGACGCGCGTCGTCGCGGCCACGGCACCGCCATGCTCGCGCACCTCGAGCAGGTGGCGCTCGACCGCGGCCGGATGCTGATCGGGGCGGAGAGCTCGTGGGGCTACGAGGCCGGCGCCGACGGCGTGGGGGAGCCGGGGCCCGAGTTCCTCCGCCGGACCGGCTACGACCTGGCCCTGTCCGACGTGCAGCGGGTGGCGACGCTCCCGGTGCCGGAGGAGGTGCTCGGCCGGCTCGCCGCCGAGGCGGCGCCGCACCACGCGGCGTACTCGCTGCGGTCGTGGTCAGGACGGATCCCCGACGAGCTGGTGCTCGGCTGGGCCGAGCTGACCGCCAGCATCGCCACCGAGGCGCCCACGGGCGGGCTCGAGCTGGAGCCCGAGGTGGCCGACGTGGCCATGGTCCGCGAGCAGGAGGACGTCGTGGCGCGCCAGGGCCGCGCGAAGTACAACACAGTCGCGCTGGACGCCGAGGGAGCCGTGGTCGCCTACACGGACCTGGCCACCACCATCCACGAGCAGGGGCGGGCCTACCAGTGGGGCACGCTCGTCCGCCGCGCGCACCGCGGTCACCGTCTCGGCCTCGCCGTCAAGGTGGCCAACCTGCGGCTGCTGCAGCGAGAGCGCCCGGACATCACCCGGCTGGTGACCTACAACGCCGAGGTCAACGAGCACATGATCGGGGTCAACGAGCAGCTCGGCTTCGTGCCGGTCGCCCGGCTCGGCGAGTACCTGAAGCGCCTCGCCTGAGGCTCTGCGGGCGCGAGAGACGGGGCCTCGCTGCTGCCGGGAGACGGACCGACTGCTGCGAGGCCCCGTCGCCTTCTCGGAGGGGCATGGCGCCACGTTCTGGCGCCGTGTGGTCAGGGGTGTTCTAGGAGTTCGACGTGTCCGCGTCGGAGTCCAGCTGGAGCTCGACGGTCTTCGTCTGGCCGTCGTGCTCGTAGGTCACGGTGACCTTGTCGCCGGGGCGGTAGGAGCGGATCGTCGCGACCAGCGAGTCGGAGCCCGTGACCAGGGTGTCGTTCACCTTGGTGATCACGTCGCCCTTGGCCAGCCCGGCGGACTGGGCGGTGGAGCCGGTGCTCACGTCCTGGATCTCGGCGCCCTCGGTGACCTCGGCGCCGGACCGGCTGGCGACGTCGGACACCGAGATGCCCAGGCGGGCGTGCGTCGGGGTCTCGCCCTTGGTCATCTGGTCGACGATCGGCATCACCTCGTCGATCGGGATCG
>JAOPYB010000513.1 GCA_025964835.1 Nocardioides sp.
CCGGTCACCTCCCGTACTACGCCGACGGCATGTTCCCGCCCATGGAGATGGAGGGCAGCAACTACCGCCTCAAGGCGATGAACTGCCCGATGCACAACCTGATCTTCGCCTCGCGTGGCCGGTCCTATCGCGAGCTGCCGCTGCGCCTGTTCGAGTTCGGCTCGGTCTACCGCAACGAGAAGTCCGGCGTCGTGCACGGGCTCACCCGGGTGCGCGGCATGACGCAGGACGACTCCCACTCCTACGTCACCCCCGAGCAGGCGCCGGCGGAGATCAAGCACCTGCTGGACTTCGTGCTGAGCCTGCTCGCGGACTTCGGGCTCGACGACTTCTACCTCGAGCTGTCCACGCGTGACGACTCCAAGCCCGACAAGTTCGTCGGGTCGGACGACGACTGGGCAACCGCGACGGCCGTCCTCGAGAAGGTCGCGACCGACTCCGGGCTCGAGCTCGTGCCCGACCCCGGCGGGGCGGCGTACTACGGACCCAAGATCTCCGTGCAGTGCCGCGACGCGATCGGGCGGACCTGGCAGATGTCGACGATCCAGTACGACTTCAACCAGCCCAAGGGCTTCGAGCTCCGCTATCAGGCCGCCGACGGGTCCCGCCAGCAGCCGGTGATGATCCACTCGGCGAAGTTCGGCTCGATCGAGCGGTTCATCGGCGTCCTGGTCGAGCACTACGCCGGCGCCTTCCCGCCGTGGCTCGCGCCGGTGCAGGTCCAGGCGATCCCGGTCGCCGACGTGCACGCCGACTACCTGTACGACGTCGCGCGGCAGATGACCAAGCGGGGGCTGAGGGTCGAGGTCGACGACTCCGACGACCGCATGCAGAAGAAGATCCGCAACGCGCAGCTGCAGAAGGTGCCGTTCATGATGATCGCCGGCAGCGACGACATCGAGGCCGGGGCCGTGTCGTTCCGCTACCGCGACGGGCGCCAGGACAACGGCGTGCCGCTCGAGGAGGCCATCGCGCGGGTGCTGGCCGCCGTCGAGTCCCGCGAGCAGGTCTAGGCGGGCGACCGCGTGCGACGGGCGCTGCTCGGGCTCGCCCTCGCCTCGGTGCTGCTGACCGGCTGCGGGGGCGGGTCCGATCCGTCGGGCGCGCCCGCCTCCGGGGCTGCCGCGAGCACCAGCCCGGAGCCGCCGGCGCCGCCGCTGAAGAAGGGCGCCGGGGCGCGGTCCAAGGCCCTCGCGGAGCTGCGCAGGCAGGCCGAGAAGGCGGCGGCCGCGCTGCCGACCAACCCCCTCCCGACCTACCGCGGCCCGGTGCTCGGATCGGACATCAGCTGGCCCCAGTGCCCGAAGGGCATGGGCATCCCGCAGAAGCGGTCCAACGGCTCACCCGGTCCGCTGCCGGCCGCCCGCTTCGTCGTCCTCGGCCTCACCAACGGCCCCGGCTTCACCCCGAACCCCTGCCTGGCCCAGCAGACGGCGTACGTCCGTGAGCGGCACCTGCTCGCCGGGGCGTACGCCGTGGCCAGCTACCCGGACGACGCGACCCTGGCGCGCGCCGGCGACCAGGGGCCGTACGACGCGTCGTCGACGCTCGGCGCGCTGGGCAACGTGGGCTACCAGCAGGCGCTCTTCAACGTGGCCTCGATGCAGCGGGTCGGCCTGGTCGCGCCGGTCGTGTGGATCGACGTGGAGCCGGTGCCGGACTTCGACTGGAGCCCGGACGTGGTCGCCAACGCCGCGGTCGTGCAGGGCGCGGTACGCGGCTACACCGACAGCGGCTTCGCCGTCGGGATCTACTCCACGCCGACGCTGTGGTCGGGCGTGGTCGGGACGCTGTCGCTGGGGGTCCCCGAGTGGCGCGCCGCCGGCCAGACGTCGCGGGCGGAGGCGGCGAGCCGCTGCGGCGACGACTGGGTGATCCAGGGCGGGGGCGCGGTGCTCGCGCAGTGGGTGGAGCAGGGTCGCGACCAGAACGTCACGTGCGGCACCGTGCACCGCGACCTGGGCCGCTGGTTCCACCAGTACTGACCGTCAGCATCCGGCGGTCAGGCGACCCGCTTGACGTAGCGGCGGCACGGCGAGAGGTACGTCGTGCCGCCCGCGCTCACCTCGTAGGGCAGGTCGCCGCCGTCGGCCCAGCCCCGAGCGGCGTAGAACCGGCGGGCCCGGGCGTTGCCCCCGACCACGGCCAGCCAGGCCTCGTCGTGTCCGCCCGCGGCCACCTGCCGCTCGGCCTCGTCCAGCAGGGTCGCGGCGAGGCCGCTCCCGCGGTGCGGGGCATCGACGTACACCTGCTCGATCTCGTCGCCCACCACCATCACGAAGCCCGCCACCTTGCCGTCGACCTCGGCGACCGTCGTGTCGTCGACCCGCAGCGGAGCCCGCTCCCGGAACGCCTCGAGCGTGCGGGCGGCGCTCAGGCCCTCGGGGACGTGGCCCGGGTGGGCGTCGTGCCAGCCGCGGTGCCAGAGGTCTGCCACGTCGGCCGCATCGGCCTCTGTCGCCGGGCGCAGGGTGGGAGTCGGCACCGGCCCACTCTAAGTAGGATCGACCACCATGAGCGACGAGACCCTGCACCAGGACGGCGTGGGCGACCCCGACCAGCTCGACCGGCTGTGGACGCCGCACCGGATGGCCTACGTCCGCGGCGAGAACAAGCCGGCCGACGGCTCGTCGGGGGAGTGCCCGTTCTGCCGGATCCCGAAGCTGGGCGACGAGGAGGGCCTCGTCGTGCACCGCGGGGCGCTGGCCTACGTGGTGCTCAACCTCTACCCCTACGCGCCCGGGCACCTGATGGTCTGTCCCTACCGCCACCTCGCCGACTACACCGAGACGACGGACGCCGAGGCGGCCGAGATCGCCGCCCTCACCAAGCGCGCGATGACGGTCGTGCGGGCGACCTCCGGCGCGGCCGGCTTCAACATCGGCATGAACCAGGGCCACATCGCCGGCGCCGGGATCGCCGCCCACCTGCACCAGCACGTCGTGCCGCGCTGGCCCGGCGACCAGAACTTCATGCCGATCATCGGCCGCACGAAGACGCTGCCCGAGCTGCTCGCGGAGACCCGGGCGCTCCTCGCCGACGCGTGGGGCACCTGACCGGACGGGCATTGACCCCCGTCAGGCCACCAGGTGGGGGTGCGCCTCGGCGCGCCCCTGGAAGGCGAGGATGGCGGGGTTCACGATGCGCCCGTCGCGGATCTCGATAGCCCGGCTCAGGGTCTCGTCGGCGTCCCACGACGCGCCGCCCTCGAGCACCGGGCGCAGGAAGGGGATCAGCGCGTTGCTGTTCTCCCAGGTCGCCGAGTTCCAGAGGTACGACGGGCTGTGGTCGACCGCGTAGTAGAGGACGTGGTCACCGACCTCGAACGTCGGCTCGTCGAAGGTGGTCGGCCGGGCCCAGCTGAAACCCATCCCCAGGTCGCAGGACACGTCGACGATGACGCTGCCGGGCCGGAAGGCGCCCAGGTCCTCGGTCTGCAGGTAGGTCAGCGGGTTGGCCGTGTCCTGCAGCGTGCAGTTGACGACGATGTCGTTCTCGGCGAGGTACGCCGCCAGGGGTTCCCGGCCGCGCTCGGTGATCACGTGGCTCAGGTGCATGCCGCCGGGCTCGTGGTCGAACTGCCGGATCCGCACCGAGTGGATCGGCGAGCCGACGGCCGCGACGTCACGGTTGGTGAGCACCGCGACCTCGTGCACGCCGTGGGCGTTGAGCGCGGTGACCGCGCCACGGGCGGTGGCGCCGAAGCCGATGACCACGGCGCTGAGGCGTCGGCCGTAGTCGCCGGTGATGCCGGCCAGCTCCATCGCCTGGAGGACCGAGCAGTAGCCGGCCAGCTCGTTGTTCTTGTGGAAGACGTGCAGGCCGACGGCACCGTCCCGGGTCCAGTGGTTCATCGCCTCGAACGCGATCAGGGTCAGCTCGCGGTCGATGGCGAGCTGGGTGAGCTCGGGGTCCTGGACGCAGTGCGGCCAGCCCCACAGCACCTGGCCGGGGCTCAGCGCGGCGATGTCGGAGTGCTGCGGCTTGGGCAGCAGCACGACGTCGGACCCGGCCAGGATCTCGTCGCGTGACGCGAACCCGGCCACGTGCGTGGCCAGCTCGGCGTCGGATGCGCCGTACCGCTCCCCGTAGCCGTGCTCGAGGGTGATCCGCGCGCGCAGGTCCGCGTCGAGGTGGGGGAGGTGCTCGGGGTGCAGCGGGAGGCGGTGCTCGTTCTCCTTGGCGGAGGACCCGATGACACCGAGACCCAGCAGCGTCACTTCTTCTTGGACGAGACCTTGTCGGAGAAGGTGTCCTCGCTGCCCTTGTCGCGCTTGTCCGC
>JAOPYB010000514.1 GCA_025964835.1 Nocardioides sp.
GACCTCCCCCACCACCGATAGGAACGCCATCGACAGCGAGTTCGACCCCGGCGTCGCCCAGCTCCTGCAGCGAGCACTCTCCGACCGACCCGACGACCCGCACCGCCTCGTCACCGCCGGCATCAGCTGCGGGCGGGCGCTGCGGCGTCGTCGTCGCACAGCAGGTACGGCGGTCGCGGCGCTGGCCGTGCTCGGCGTCATCGGCGTCATCGGCGCCGTCGTGCCGTCGTGCCGTCGCTCGCCCACCACCGCAACGCCCAACGCGACCGACCCCACGACGTCCGCGCCGACGCCCCGGCTTGATCCCACGGAGATCACGATCGCGTCGCAGGACATCCCGGCGACCGGCGAGCAGGTCGTCGGCCGTCCGGGAGCCGGCACGCTGCGGACCGGCGCCGAGGGGCCGAGACACGCCCGACGAGGTGTCCGCCCAGTTCGACTGGCAGGGCACCCTCACGACGGTGATCGTGGAGAAGGTCTCGCCGAACGCCCAGCAGCAGTGCGACGCCGGTGCCGAGGGGACCGGAGGCACGTGCTCCACGAATGCCGCCGGTGAGCTCCAGCTGACCTGAGGCCCCACCCTCGGTGACGGGGTGACCGCGCAGGGGGTGAGCGTGTGGCGGGGCGACTCCGAGGTCAGCACGCTCTCCTGCAACGCCGCCGAGGGCAAGGACGTGACGCCGCCGATGGCGCAGCCGCCGCTCTCCCTCGAGGAGCTCGCCGCCGTCGCCGGCAGCGACGCCTGGTTCGACTAGCCCTCGATGCGGGGCTCGGCGTTCGCCCCCACCCACTCGACGAACGGGCGCAGCGCCCGCCAGTGGTCGCGGACGACGTCGGCCAGCTCCGCGGTGTGGATCACGGGGTCGAAGCCCAGCGACCGGCGCACGCTCATGGACCTGTGGCGCAGCAGGTCGATGCGCGGGTGCTCGGCGGGGTACCCGCGCGGGGTGGTCTTGAGGCGGTCGCCGCCGACCTCCCAGCCGTCCGACCGGAGGCCGTGCAGGAGCCTCTCGAGCTCGGGGCCGGTCAGGTCGTGGTCGATGGCGCGCCGGATCGCGTGCAGCCGGGGCGAGCTCGCGTCGTAGAAGCCGGCGCCGAGGCCGACCCCCCGCGGCGAGACCTCGACGTACCAGCCGGTGGTGTCGCCGTACCGGACGAAGGCGCCCTGGTGGTTCTTGTACGGCGTCTTGTCCTTCGCGAAGCGCACGTCGCGGAACGGTCGGAAGACCTTCACGGTCTGCCCATCGGGGGCGAACTCCGGGGCCAGGGCGGTGGCCAGGGCCGTCATCGGCCCCCGCACCGACTCGGCGTAGATCGCCTTGTGCTTCTCCCAGAAGGACCGGGTGTTGTCCATCTCGAGGTCGTCGTAGAAGTCCAGGGCCGCGACCGGGAACCCGTTGAAGCCTGCAGTCACCGCGCCAGCCTAGACACTGGCGCCGGGAGTCCCGAGACGAGGTGGTGGCAGACCGCTGCGCCGCCACCACCCCGCGTCCTCGGGTGCGGACCTGGGCGAGGCCCGACACAGGGGAAACGACCGAGGAGCCGGGTCGTGACGCGACCAGCGCGAAATTGTGGACGGCCCATCTCGGAAATGATCGGCTATCGGACGCTCGCGCTCACCTGTTCGTCGCCGCCCTCGGCGAAGGCGGTCACCGTGACCGTGTCACCGCCGCACCGCGGCTCGGTGAGGAACGCCCGGCCGCCGGGGGACTCGTAGACGACGTCGAGGCCCGTCTTCGCGTTGAAGCGCATCAGGCTCGCCGGGTCGCCGTCACGCTGCGGGTCGCGCACGAAGTACGCCGAGTTCGCGCACCAGGCGAGCGTCCCCGTGGTGCCGGGGCCGAGGTCGAGGTAGGCCTCACCGACACGGGCGTAGTACTCGGCGGACTCGACCTGCTTCTCCTTGGGCACCACCGACCACACGGCGCCGTCCTCGAGGAGCAGCCCCTCCCAGCCGGTGCAGTCGGGGACGCCCGGGAACGGCTCGGTCGCGGCCCCGTTCAGGGCGGCCACCGTGCGGCAGGACGGACGGGAGTCGTCGAAGGTCGTGAGGGCGTCGCCCGCTGGCGTGATGTGGGCCGCGTTGAAGCCCTGGCGCTCGGGTGCGCACCAGCCGAGGGTCGACTTCTGGGTGGTGAGGTCGACCGAGGCCGCGCAGTAGGCCCCCTGGTCCACGGTCGCGTGCAGCAGGTGACCCTGACCCAGGGCCCAGGTGCCGCCGTTGACGGTGGGCAGGTCCGAGGTGCCGTCGAGCGTGTACTGGTTCTGCTCACCGAGCTGGACCACGGTGGCGCTGCTCGGCCGGGTCTCCTGGCGGTCCTGCTTCACCACGACGGCGTACTCGTCGTCGAGCAGGGTCTCCGAGATCCGCTCCCGGCGGCCGGCGGTGACCCCGGAACCCTCGTCGGGCCCGGACACCTCCGCCTCGGTGCCGGCCTTGTTCACGGTGACGGTCCAGCCGCCGCCACTGGTGACGGTCGAGTCGACGGCACCCGGTGCCTTCTCCCAGTCGAGCAGCTCACGACCGGCCGTGACGGTCGCGGGCTCGTCGGCCGTGCCTCCCGTGGGCAGTCCCGACGGGTCCGCGGACGGGCTCGGGGAGGCCGTGACGGTGGGCGTCTGCGCCGGCACGCTGGGGGAGGGCGAGCTGGCCGGGGTCGGGTCGGCGTTGGGCTTGTCGTCCTGCTGGGTGCACGCGGTCAGCGCGAGGAGGAGCGCGGCGGCGGGAGCGACGTACCGGACGGCGCGCCGCATCACACGCCGATGTTGTGCTGGAAGTGGGCCTCGTTGGCGCGGTAGCTCTTGTAGGCGTCGCGCCACTGCACGCGGCTGATGTAGGGCTCCGACGGGTCGAAGGCCTGCTGGTTCCAGGGCTCGAAGTAGCCGATCTGGGTCGGCTTCTTGCCGCGCTTGTCGTAGCCGCGGCCGGCCTGGAAGTGACCGGAGGCGTCGTCGTCGAGGTAGGGGTAGTACTTCTTCAGCAGGATCGGGTGCAGGATCACCGGCGCTCGGTAGTCGACGATGTGCCGCATCTGCAGGAGCAGCCACTTCTTGTACGTGTAGTGGCCGATGTCCAGGGTGATGTAGGGCCCGGCGTAGTTCTTGCCGTCCCAGCCGGTGCTGGAGTTGACGACCCGCACCATGTCGGTGATCGCGGTGCCGCCGGTCGTGGTGCCGAGCTTGTCGGCCCAGTGGGCCTGGCCGAGGTCCTCCTGCTTCCAGCCCCAGGCGATCATCTGCATCGTGGTCGGTCCGCACCAGTAGTAGCGCTGCTGCTGAGCGACCTGCCGGGGGTTGAGCACGGTGGCACGACGGGGGTAGTCGCCGCGGGTCTTGCTGGGCGGGGTCGACGCGACCGACGTCGGCGTGGCGGTCGGGCTGGGTGACTTGGTGGGCGACCTGCTGGGTGACTTGGTGGGCGACCTGGTGGGCGACCTGGTGGGCGACTGGGTGGCCGACCTGGTGGCCGACTTGGTGGGCGACTGGGTCGAGGAGCCACTCGGGCTCTTCGTCGGGCTCCTGGTCGGTGAGCTCGAGGCCGTCGCGGTGGCGGACGGCTTCGTCGCTGCCGGCGCCGCGACCGCGGCCTCCGGGTGCGCCGCGAGGAAGCCCGCCGGCAGCGCGACGCCCTCGATGTCGTGGCGCAGCAGCCAGACCTTGGCGACCGAGCGGGCGGCCTGGGTCAGCTCGGCGGTCTCGGCGGCGGCGCGGGCGTCGGGGCTCAGCGAGGCCGCGCGCCGCAGGCTGCCCAGCAGGTCCAGGTCGCCCGTCGAGATCGTGGTGGACGCCCGGGCGGCGATCTGCCGGGCGGCGACGACGGCACGCGCCTGCACCTCGTCCTGGGTGCTCTCGGTCCAGCCGGTGCCCAGGCAGTAGCGCTGGCCCTCGAAGTCCGCGCAGCGCACCAGGTCGGTGACCAGGCTGTCAGTGGTCTGCCGCGGCGAGAGCCGGCCCAGGGCGTGGCCCTGGCCGACGATCCGGTCGATCTCGGCCTGCATGTCCGAGGTCACGGCTCCGAGGCCGGCCGTCCGGGCGGGCCGGAGGGCGCCGTACTGATGGTCGCCGGAGGGGACCATCGAGGCATCATCGCCGCCGCCACGCGGAATGAAGGGGGTGGCCGCGAGCAGGAGCGCGAGGGCTCCCACGGCGCCGATGGCGATGGAGCGGGGGCGGGGCATCGAGGTCCTCGAGACGCGGTTGACGGGGAAGTGTCAACCCCACTGTCCCCAATGACCACAAAAGACGTCAAGTGCACCAGTGGCCACAGGGGCGTGTCGGATCCCTCACGACGCGAGCGCCGGAGAGGGCGAGTGGCGAGGGAGGGGCCGAGACTGGAGCGGATGACGAGACTCGAACTCGCGACATCGACCTTGGGAAGGTCGCGCTCTACCAACTGAGCTACATCCGCACGACCCCGCTGGTGGTTGGTCCGCAACCGCCCGACGGGGTCGGCACGAATGCTAACCGATCACTCCCCGCCGCGGGTGCGCCGGTAGGGTGCCCACGTGCTGCTGTCTGACCGCGACATCCTGACCGAGATCGACGCCGGCCGGATCGCCATGGATCCCTGGGACCCGGCGATGCTGCAGCCGTCCTCGATCGACGTGCGGCTCGACCGGTTCTTCCGGGTCTTCGAGAACCATCGCTACCCGCACATCGACCCGGCCGCGGACCAGTCCGACCTGACCCGCGAGGTCGAGCCCGACGAGGACGAGCCGTTCATCCTGCACCCCGGCGAGTTCGTGCTCGGGTCGACGTACGAGGCCGTCTCGCTGCCCTCCGACATCGCCGCCCGGGTCGAGGGCAAGTCCTCGCTGGGGCGGCTCGGGCTGCTCACTCACGCGACCGCCGGCTTCGTCGACCCCGGCTTCTCCGGACATGTCACGCTCGAGCTGGCCAACGTCGCGACGCTGCCCATCAAGCTCTACCCGGGGATGAAGATCGGGCAGTTCTGCTTCTTCAGGCTGACGTCGCCCTCCGAGCACCCCTACGGCTCGGAGAAGTACGGCTCTCGCTACCAGGGCCAGCGTGGCCCCACGCCGTCGCGGTCGTTCCAGAACTTCCACCGCACCCCGATCTGAGGGGCGTGGGCGTGGCGTCATCCGCCGCGGGCGCGTGTCCATCAAGTAAGGTAACCCTAATTTAGGCCCTCACCTGAAGGACACGATGACCACGACCACCACCCACTCGCTGCCGATGATCCTCGACGTGGTGGCGGCCGTCCGTGTGGAGCGGCTCACCCCGAGCTACGTCCGCGTCGAGCTCGGCGGGCCCGCGCTGGCCGACTTCGGTGTCGACGGCGACCTGCTCGACCAGCGGATCAAGCTCGTGTTCCCGCACGGGGACGGGCCGGTGCCGTCCTTCGACGGGGCGGACGACTCGTGGTTCACGACCTGGCAGGGCCGGCCGGTCGAGGAGCGCGGTCACATGCGGACCTACACGGTGCGCGAGGTGCGCGGCTCGGGTGCCGACACCCGGCTGGTCGTGGACTTCGTGCTGCACGTCGAGGACGGGCACTCCGGCCCCGGGTCCTCGTGGGCGGCCGGCGCCGCGGTCGGGGACCGGCTCGTGCTGGTCGGCCCGCGCCGAGGCCAGGAGTACGGCGGCATCGAGTTCGCGCCCGGGACGGCGGGCCGGGTGCTGCTCGCGGGGGACGAGACGGCCGTCCCGGCGGCCTGCGCGGTGCTGGCCCAGCTGCCCGCATCGGCCCGTGGTGCCGCGTTCCTCGAGGTGCCCGTCTCCGGCGACGTCCAGGACGTCCCGCACCCGCGCGGCGTGCAGCTGGTCTGGTTGCCGCGGGACGGTCGGCCGCTCGGCTCGCTGCTGCAGGCGGCGGTGCTCGACCATCTGGGCAGTCCCACGGAGGCGGTCGTGCCCGGGGACGAGGTCGAGGTCGACCCCGACCTGTGGGAGACGCCGACGTACTCCTCCTCGGGCGAGGCGGTCGAGGAGGCCGTGGTCGTTGCGGGCCACGCCCTCGACGACCTGTATGCCTGGATCGCCGGGGAGTCCGCGATCGTGACGGGACTCCGCCGGGCGCTGGTCACCGGGCTGGGCATGGACCGGCGCCAGGTCGCCTTCATGGGCTACTGGCGCCGGGGAGTGGCCATGCGCAGCTGATCGGTCGGGTGCCCCACGACGCGTTGGCCGCGCGTCCTCGGGCACCCGACCGATCAGGGCATCAGTTGTCGATCCGGTCGGCGACCCGGCGCAGGCGCAGGGCGAACCGGTGGCGGTACGGCACGGTCGGCAGGTGCGGCTCGGCGGCCCGCTGGA
>JAOPYB010000033.1 GCA_025964835.1 Nocardioides sp.
GTGACCTTGCGGGCCTGGCCGAGGAGCTCGATGCCGGCCGACTCGAGCTTGAGGCCGACCTCCTCGGAGATGACCTGGCCACCGGTCAGGATCGCGATGTCCTGCAGCATGGCCTTGCGACGGTCACCGAAGCCCGGAGCCTTGACGGCCACGGACTTGAAGGTGCCACGGATCTTGTTCACGACCAGCGTGGACAGCGCCTCGCCGTCGACGTCCTCGGCCAGGATCAGCAGCGGCTTGCCGGACTGCATGACCTTCTCGAGGAGCGGCAGCAGGTCCTTGACGCTGGAGACCTTGGAGTTGGCGATGAGGATGTAGGGGTCCTCGAGGACCGTCTCCATGCGCTCGGGGTCGGTCACGAAGTACGCCGAGATGTAGCCCTTGTCGAAGCGCATCCCCTCGGTGAGCTCGAGGTCGAGCCCGAAGGTGTTCGACTCCTCGACGGTGATGACGCCTTCCTTGCCGACCTTGTCCATCGCCTCGGCGATGATCTCGCCGACGGTGGGGTCAGCGGCGGAGATCGACGCGGTGGAGGCGATCTGCTCCTTGGTCTCGACGTCCTTGGCCATGCTGAGCAGCTGCTCGGACACGGCGGCGACGGCGGCCTCGATGCCACGCTTCAGGCCCATCGGGTTCGCACCCGCGGCCACGTTGCGCAGACCCTCGCGGACCATCGCCTGGGCGAGGACCGTGGCGGTGGTGGTGCCGTCGCCCGCGACGTCGTCGGTCTTCTTGGCGACCTCCTTGACGAGCTCGGCACCGATCTTCTCGTAGGGGTCCTCGAGCTCGATCTCCTTGGCGATGGACACACCATCGTTGGTGATCGTGGGGGCTCCCCACTTCTTCTCGAGGACCACGTTGCGGCCCTTGGGACCGAGGGTGACCTTGACGGCGTCGGCGAGCGTGTTCATGCCACGCTCGAGGCCGCGCCGGGCCTCCTCATTGAAAGCAATCAGCTTCGCCATGAGTTCTGCGATTCCTTCACGCTAGAAAGATCTGGTCCGGTGCGTTGCCCGCGACGGACGACCTGGCCGAACCGGCGGACCCTTTCCCGCCGACGCTGCAGGCCTCAACTCACCGACCAAATGTGTTGTCACTCTCGTGACGAGAGTGCCAGCCTCATGTTTAGCACTCGCCCCCCGAGAGTGCAAGAAGATCGGGTCTACCGTGGGGGTCATGCAGCTCCCCCTCGCCCTGCGCACCCCGGTCCCCCTCGTCGGCGCCCCGATGGCCGGTCCGGGGGGCGGCCGGCTCGCGCACGCGGTGAGCCGGGCCGGCGGGCTCGGGATGGTGGGTGTCAACCAGTCGCGGGACGCGGCCTGGATCGAGGCGGAGGCGCGGATCGCGGGCGCCGACGGCACGCCGTACGGCGTGGGGCTGATGGCGTGGGCGCAGCCGCAGGCGCCGGACCAGCTCGAGGCGGTCCTGGACCTGCGCCCGGCGCTGGTGTCGGTCAGCTTCGGCGCGTACGACGAGCCGGTGCGCCGGCTGCGCGAGGCCGGGATCACGACCGCGACCCAGGTCGGCTCGCTGGCGGACCTCGAGACCGCCCTCGACAGCGGCGTCGACGTGATCGTGGTCCGCGGCGGCGAGGGCGGCGGGCACGGGCGCAACGCGATGGCGACGCTGCCGCTGCTCCAGATGGTGCTCGACCGGACCGCGCTGCCCGTCTATGCGGCGGGCGGCATCCTCAACCACCGCGGCCTGGCGGCCGTGCTCGCCGCGGGCGCCGCGGGTGCGTGGGTCGGGACGGCCTTCCTCGGCTGTGTCGAGGCGGCGGGGTCCCCGGCCGCGAAGACGGCGCTGTTCCGGGCCGGGGAGACCGGTTACGGGCGGGTCTTCGACGTGGCCCAGGACGTGGCCTGGCCGCCCGAGTTCGGGGGCCGGGCCGTGGCCAACGACTACTTCGACGAGTGGGTGGGTCACGAGGACGCCCTCGACGCCCCCGCACGCGACCGTCACCGGGCGGCGGTCGCCCGCGAGGACTTCTCGGTGGCGCACCTCTACGCGGGCGAGGGCGTCGCCGCCCTGACCCACGAGGTGAGCGCCGCGGACGTGGTCGCCGAGTTCGCGCGCGCCCTCCTCACCCGCGACCGCTGACGGGCCGTCAGGTGCCGGGGAGCCGGGCTGCGACGAGGTCGGCGAACGGCTCCGCGAGCCCCGGCAGCACGTCGAGGTAGAGACCCGGCTCGATCAGCTCGACCTCGCCGACGACGAGGCGGCCGTCGTGCTCCACGAGGTCCACGCGGCCGTAGTCCAGTGACGAGCCGAGCACGGTCGCGGCGCCCTCCATCGCGGCGAGTGCGACCGCCGCGGAGGCCTCGTCGAGGTCGACCGCGCGGGTCTCGCCGCCGTACAGCTCGTGGACCCGGATCTCCGCGCCGCCGGGCTGCTTGTGCAGCTGCGCGACCGCGCGACCGTCGAGCACGTAGACGGAGGTCTCGCCGCGGGTCCGGACCGACTCGACGAGCGGCTGCACGACCCACGGGCCCCGGGTCAGGCCCTGGAGGCGGGGGTCCTCGACGCTCTCGAGGACGACGACCCCGACCCCGCTCGCGCCGGTGCGCGGCTTGATCACCACGGGGCCGTGGCGCTCGACCGCGGCCCGCAGCCCGGGGACGAGCGTGCGGTCGTCGACCAGGGCGGTCGGCACGACCGGGACCCGCTCGGCGAGCTCGAGGAGGTAGGCCTTGTCGGCATTCCAGGCGAAGACGTCGGCCCCGTTGAGGAACGGCGTGCTGCGCTCGACCGCGTGGGCCCAGTCGACGAACTCGGCGTGCCGGCGCTGGTAGTCCCAGGTGGCGCGCACCGCGACCAGGTCGGCCGCCGGCCAGTCGATGCCCGGGTCGTCCCAGCAGACCCACCGGGACTCGATCCCCCGCTCGGCGAGGGCGGCGACCAGGAGGTCGCCGCCGGGCTCACCGTCGGGGCACAGGTTGAAGGTGGCGAGGAGGACCAGGGGCACCCGGCGAGGCTAGGGGGCGCGGTGCCGTGGGGCCACCGGTTAACCCGGCTCACACGCGGGCGGCGATGGCGTCCGCGAACGGGCCGGCGTTCAGCGGCAGCACGTCGAGGTAGAGACCGGGTTCGGTCAGCTCGATCTCGCTGACGACCAGCCCGTCGTCGTAGCGCATCATGTCGACGCGTCCGTAGACGATCTCGGCGCCGACCAGGTCCACCGTCGTGGCGATGGCCTGCGCGGCCAGCAGGGCCGCCTCGTCGGAGAGCCCGACCGACCGCGCGTGCCCGCCGTACCGCTCCTGCACCCGGATCTCGCCCGGGCCCGGGACCTTGTCGACCTGGCTGACGGGCCGGCCCGCGATCACGAAGACCGAGGTCTCGCCCTGCTCGCGGACGGTGTCGATGAGCGGCTGCACCACCCAGGGGCCCTGGTGGCTGTCGGCGGACGGCAGCCACCCGCGGCCACCCGTCACGATCTCGACGCCGCGCCCGCCGGAGCCGACGCGCGGCTTCAGCACCGCGGTGCCGAACTGCTTCGCGGCGGCGCGCACCTCCATCACGTCGGCGGCGGGGACGGTCGGGACGACGGGGAGCCCGGCCCCGGCCAGGTCGATGAGGTAGCTCTTGTCGGTGTTCCAGCGGAACACGCCGGCCCCGTTGAGGAGCCCCGGGCCCACCCCCGCCGCCCAGGCGAGGAACTCACCCAGCCGCGTGGAGTAGTCCCACGTCGACCGGACGGCGACCACGCGCGCGGCGCCCCAGTCGACCGAGAGGTCGTCCCAGAGCACCCAACGGCTGTCGAGGCCGCGGCTCGCGAGGGCGGCGTCGAGCGCAGCGTGCCCCGGCTCGCCCTCGGCCCACTCCTGGCAGGTGACGAGCAGGACCGGCGACTCGGGCACGGGCACTCCTCGGTTGGTGGGGGGCTCCCGACCCTAACGGACCGAAAACGTCCTCCCCGGGCGCGACGCGCGAGCGGGGCGGTGGTCTAGGAGGGGGTTGTAGAGCGGGTCGGGGAGGGTGCCGACGGGGTGCCGCAGAAGTCGCCGAGGTGCGAGTGTCGATTTCGTCCGGCGCCGTACGTCATCTCGGTGTCAGACTCATCCAGCATCGATCGAGAGGACCACATCATGTCCGAGTACGTCGTCCTGATCCCCGGCAACGAGAGCACCTGGGAGGCCAGCTCCGGGGAGCACAAGTCCGCGATGTACGCCAAGCACGGCGAGTTCGCGCGGCTCCTGGCCGAGCGTGGCCACAAGGTCACCGGCGGCAGCGAGCTGACCCACTCCCGCGACGCGAGGGTCGTGCGTCGGGGCGAGGGAGACGCGATCTCCGTCACGGAGGGACCCTACGCCGAGACGGTCGAGCAGCTGACCGGCTTCTACGTCGTCGACAGCGACGACCTCGACGACCTCCTGGAGATCGTCGGTGTGCTCGCCGGCGCCGAGGGCGCGATCGAGGTCCGCGGCACCGTCGACCACTCCGCAGGCCCGGCGTGACCCGTCACGTCGTGACGACCAGCGGCGCCGAGCTGCGCCCGACGACGCCCGCCGGGACCGCGTGACCGACGCGCTCGCGGACGTCGTGCGCGACGAGTGGGGCCGACTCCTGGCCCTGCTCGTCGCGCAGTACCGGCGCCTCGACCTGGCCGAGGACGGCCTCGGCGACGCCGTCGAGGCGGCCGCCCGGACCTGGCCCGCCGACGGCGTGCCCGCGAACCCGCCCGCGTGGCTGCTCACGACGGCCCGCCGCCGGATCATCGACCGGCTCCGGACCGAGACGGTCGCCGTACGCACGCTGCCGCTGCTCGCCGTCGCGGCCCACCTGACCGAGGAGGCGCAACGCACGATGGCCGATGCCGGGGAGCAGGTGACGGACGAGCGGCTGCGCCTCGCGCTCCTCTGTGCGCACCCGTCCCTGCCGCCCGAGGCCGCGGCGGCGCTGACCCTGCGGCTGGTGCTCGGCGTCCCGACCGACGACATCGCCCGGCTGTTCCTGGTCGGCTCGCCCACGATGGCGGCCCGGCTGACCCGGGCGCGCAAGCGCCTGGCGGGGCAACCGTTCGTCGTGCCCGCCGGCGCCGAGCTGGAGGCGCGGGTCGCGGTCGTGGGCGAGGTCGCCTACCTCGCCTTCACGGCCGGCTACGCGCCGGGCTCCGGGGCGGACGTGCTCCGCGCCGACGTGGCCGGCGAGGCAATCCGGCTGGTGCGGGTGCTGCGCGCCGTGGTGCCCGCCGACTTCGGCGGCTCGAGCGACCTCGATGCCCTGCTCGCGCTGATGCTGATCCAGCACTCGCGACGAGATGCCCGGGTGCTCGGCGGCCGGCTGATGCTGCTGCCCGACCAGGACCGGTCGCGCTGGCACCCGGACGAGACAGCGGAGGCGTTCGCGCTGCTCACCCCGCTGACCGCCGCCCCCGGCACGCCGTACCTCCTGCAGGCCCTGATCGCCGCCGAGCACGCGATCGCGCCCACGGCTGCGGCGACGGACTGGCCGAGGATCGCCGACCGCTACCGCGAGCTCGACGAGCTGACCGGCTCGCCGGTCGTCCGGCTCAACCGGGCCGTGGCGGTCGCCGAGGCCGACGGCCCGCTCGCGGGACTGGCGCTGCTCGAGGGCCTGACGCTCCCCGGCCACCGGCTCCCCGCCGCCCGGGCCGAGCTGCTGGCCCGCGCCGGGCGCATCGACGCCGCCCGCTCGTCGTACGACGAGGCCATCGGCCGCTGCCGCAACCTCGCCGAGCGGGCGCACCTGATCGAGCGCCGCGCCCGCTTGTAACGCGGGGTTATCGGGTCTGGGCGCCGGTTACAACTGGGGCGAGGTCCAGAACCGCGCGTTACAAGGGGCGTCAGCAGCCGCCGGCGACGGCCGGGATGACCGAGATCTGGGTGCCGTCGGGGGTGGGGGTGTCGAGGTTCTCGAGGAACCGGACGTCGTCGTTGCCGACGTAGACGTTCACGAACCGGCGCAGGCTGCCGGACTCGTCGAGGATCCGGCCCTTGATGCCGGAGTAGCTCGCGTCGAGGTCGTCGAGCACCTCGGCCAGGGTCCCGCCCGCGGCGGTCACCTCGGACTCACCGCCGGTGTAGGTGCGGAGGATGGTGGGGATCCGGACGGAAACGGACACGGTGTCCTGCTTTCGGTGGTCGAGTGCCCGTCGCGAGGGACGAGCGACGGG
>JAOPYB010000093.1 GCA_025964835.1 Nocardioides sp.
GGGTCGTAGACGCGGGCGGCGCCGTCGACCAGGTCGAGGGGGGCGTGCCAGCCCTCGGCGGCGATCCGGAGCTTCTCCTGGTGCGGGCGCTCGTCGGTGATCCAGCCGGTGTCGACGGCGTTCATCAGGATCCCGTCGGTCTCGAACATCTCGCCCGCGCTGGTGCGGGTGAGCATGTTCAGCGCGGCCTTGGCCATGTTCGTGTGCGGATGCCCGGGGCCCTTGTAGGCGCGGGAGAACTGGCCCTCCATCGCGGAGACGTTCACGACGTGCGTACGACGGGCGCCCGCCCGCCGTGCCGCCCGCATGGCCGGGCGGAGCCGGGAGATCAGGATGAACGGCGCGGTGGCGTTGCAGAGCTGGACCTCGAGCAGCTCCAGGGGGTCGACGTCCTCGATCTTCTGGGTCCACGAGTTCTCACTCTGCAGGTCGGGGAGCAGCCCGCCCGCGTCGACCGCGGTGCCGGCCAGATGCGCCTCGAGGCTGGCGCCGCCGGCCTTCAGCGCCAGGGCCGTCATCGAGGCGGCGTTGTGGGCGGCGAGCGCGGTCGCCGCGTCCTCGCCCTCGTGGTGGGCGACCGCGTCGCGGCGCAGGGTCCCGGCGATGGCGGCCGGGTGCGCGTCGCTGATCCGGTCGAACGTCACCATCTCGGGAAGCCCGTTCAGTGCGGCGAACTCGGGCAGCGGCGCCGACTCCAGCTCGACGAGCTGGCTGTAGGCACCCGGCGATCGACGTACGGTCTGGGCCGCGTTGTTGATCAGGATGTCGAGCGGACCGGCCGCGGCGACCTCGTCGGCCAGCGACACGACCTGGGTCGGGTCGCGCAGGTCGATGCCGACGATCTTGAGCCGGTGGATCCAGTCGGCGCTGTCCTCGAGGGCGGCGAAGCGGCGTACGGCGTCGCGGGGGAACCGCGTCGTGATCGTGGTGTGCGCGCCGTCGCGGAGCAGCCGGAGGGCGATGTACATGCCGATCTTGGCGCGCCCGCCGGTCAGCAGCGCGCGGCGCCCGGTGAGGTCGGTGCGCTGGTCGCGCTTGGCGTGCGAGAGGGCCGCGCAGCTCGGGCACAGCCAGTGGTAGAACGCGTCGACGAGCGTGTAGTCGTTCTTGCAGATGTAGCAGCCGCGCGGGTTGATCAGCTCGCCCGCGAAGGCCCCCTGCGTCGAGGAGACCAGGGGGATGCCCTGGGTCTCGTCGTCGATCCGCATCGGTGACCCGGTCGCGGTGCGCTCGGTCACCGCCCGGTCGGCGGCGAGCTCGGCCTCGCGCTTGCGGGTGCGGCGCTCGCGCTTGAGCGCCTTGTACATGTGCGAGGCCGCGTGCTTGATCGTCCGGATGTCCGCGTGGTCCTCCGGCAGGTGGTGCAGCTGCTGCAGCACCCGGACCGCGACCGCCAGCTCCTCGGGGTCGATCCCGGCCGCCCGGGCGAGCTCGGGGTCGAAGGGGTCGGACGTCACCGGCCCAGGGTAGGCGCGAGCGGCGTCTCAGGCCGCTTCGGCGGCGGGCCGGGTGATCCGGTAGCGCACGAAGGACGGTACGGCGATCGCCGCGATGACCGTGCCGATCACGACCAGGACGCCACCGCCCGCGGAGGCCGCCGCCGTACCGACCGCGGCCGCGCTCGCGCCGTGCACGACGTCGGCGATCCGGGGGCCGCCGGCGACGATGACGATGAAGACGCCCTGGAGGCGGCCCCGCACGGAGTCGGTGGCGGCGGTCATCAGCATGCTGTTGCGGAACGCCGACGAGGCCATGTCGGCGGCCCCGCCGAGGACCAGCATGAGGACCGCGGCCACGAGCATCGGCGTGCGCCAGTGGTCGGCGAGGCCGACCGCGACGCCGAAGCCGATCATCGACGCGCCCCAGAGCAGGATGCAGACGATCACGGCCCGGCCCTGGAGGTCGACGCGGGAGACCCAGCCGGAGAAGATCCCGCCGAGCACGGCGCCGGCGGGGATCGCCGCGAACAGCAGCGCGAACGCCAGGCCGCCGCCGGCCGGGCCGCCGAAGCCCTCGTGCGCGATCTGGGGGAACAGTGCCCGCGGCATGCCGAAGACCATCGCGATCAGGTCGACCACGAAGGACATCAGCAGCACGGGGTGGCCGCGCAGGTAGGACAGCCCCTCGATCACCGAGCGCAGCCCGGGCGCCCCCTTGACGGCGCCGAGGACCGGGAGCGGAGGCAGCCGGATCACCGCCGAGAGGGTGGCGAAGAGCGTGACCGTGTCCACGAGGTAGAGCCACGAGAAGCCGATCACCGGGATCAGCACGCCGCCGACGAGCGGCCCGGCGATCGCGCCGGCCTGCATCACGGTGATGTTGAGGGCGACCGCCGCCGGCAGCAGGTGCGGCTCCACGATCTTGGAGAGGATCGCGCTGCGGGTCGGCTGGTTGACCCCGAAGAACGCCTGCTGCAGCGAGAACAGCCCGAGCAGCAGCCACACGTTGCCGACCCCGAGCGCCGCCTGCAGCCAGAACGCCCCGCTCGTCACGATCAGGCCGGCGGTGGTGCAGACGAGCAGCGTGCGCCGGTCCACCACGTCGGCGAGCGCACCGCCCCACAGCCCGAACACGATCAGCGGGACCAGCCCGAAGAGGCCGGTCAGCCCGACGTACGCCGACGAGCCGGTCTCGGCGTAGATCTGCGCCGGCACCGCCACGACCGTCAGCTGCGCGCCGATGACCGTGACGATGTTCGCCAGCCAAAGCCGGCGGAAGTGGTCGTTGCGCAGCGGTCGCGTGTCGGCCACGAGCCCCCTGATGCCTTGCACGAGTCGAGAACCTACGCCGCGCCGCGTCTGTTCCTCCCATCGCCGTCGCGCCCGGACGCGAGTGGCGTCGGCGCATGCCGGACGCCGAGGAGACCGCCGCACGGCTCGCCGGCGAGGGGGTGGCCGGGGTCAGCATCGGCTGGGTCGGCACCAACGGCATCGTCCGCACCCGGGTCGTGCCGGTCGCCGAGCTGCCGGGTGCGGTCCGGCGGGGCACCGGCGGCAGCACCCTCCTGTCGGTCTCCGACTCGCGCGACGGGATCACCTGGGCGCACGAGGGATCTCGACGCCGTCCGGTGGCCTCCGCACGCTCGCGGTGCTCGACTCCCCCAGCCGGCGTGGTGCCGCTGGCCGGTCAGCCCGGGATGGCGTGGGTCCCCCCGGGCGCCTGCTCGACCTCGACCCGTTCGTCCGCGCGCTGCTCCGCGACCTGGCCGCCAACGGCCTCGGGATCGGCCAGCTGCACGCGGGGTACGGCCCGCCCAGCTCGAGCTGGCGCTCTCGGCCTGGACCCGCTGGTTGCCTGCGATGCGCAGGTCCTCGCGCGCCAGCACGGCCTGCGGGTCAGCCTCGCCCCGGTCGCGACCACGACCGGTGTCGGCAACGGCCGGCACCTGCACACGTCGCTGTCCCGCGACGGCCGCAACGTGCTGACCGGCGACGACGAGCACGGGCTGTCCGCGGCGGGCCGCGGGTACCTCACGGCCCTGCTGCGCGAGCTGCCCGGCCTGGTCCCGGCGACGCCGTTCCCCGGTCCCGACCACACCAACGTCGAGCTGAAGGCTCGCGGCGCCTCGGCCAACCCCTACCTCGCGCTGGCCGTCACGCTCGTCGCCGGCCGGAGGGGGGGTCCTGGACGGCGTGGCGCCCCCGGACCCGGTCCAGGAGGACGTCGGCAGCTGGGACGAAGCCCGGCGCGCGGCGTTCGGCATCCGCCCGCTCGCTCCGACCCACGCCGAGCAGCAGGCGAACCTCATCAGCAGCGACCTCGTCCGCGACGTCCTCGGTCCCGAGCCGCTGGGCGCGTTCGCCGCCTGCCGGGACTCGGACGCCGCCGGGCTGGCGCGTGGGGTCGAGACGGCCACGTCCGGGCGGATCGTCGCCGTGCCCGCGGCCGGCCCGGATTGGACCGTCGAGGCCGTACGGCGGGTCCTCGCCGGCGTCCGGGACGCGCCGTACCCGGTCGGCGTGGTCGCGAACGTCCGCAGCGGCCCGCTGGTGGGCGCGGCCGACGGCGCGGTCACCTGGGACGTCGGGCACTTCGTCGTGCGCTGGGGCCTGGACGAGGAGGGCGATCGGGTGGCGGTGGCCGACACGTACCGCGAGCTCGGCGCCCGCGGC
>JAOPYB010000125.1 GCA_025964835.1 Nocardioides sp.
TCGCCTCCGAGCAGTTCATGCAGTGGTTCATCAAGGAGCAGGTCGAGGAGGTCGCGACGATGAGCGACCTGCTCGCCGTGACCACCCGCAACCGCGACGACATCGAGGACATCGAGGAGTACGTCGCCCGCGAGCAGAAGGGCGCCGACGCCGACCCCACGGCTCCCCGTGAGGCCGGCGCCTGAGGGCTCTCAGCCCAGGGTCTCGAGCCAGCGCAGGACGTGGGCCCGGGTCCTCGCCGCGGACTTCTCCAGCGGCAGGGCGCTGCCGGCGCCCCGCTGGGTGTGCTCGGTGACCGAGACCGACGACGTGAACGCGTCGGCCTGGTCCTGGGCGGCGCCCTTGCGGGTCAGCGCGTCCCTGCCGCCGAACAGCAGCAGCACCGGCGCCTCGATGTCGCGGGTGGTCAGGTTCAGGGACGTGACCAGCTGGGTCAGGCTGAGCGCGTCGCCGCAGGGGTCCGCATTGCGCCGGGCGGCGGCCGCGCGTTGGATCTTGTCCGGGGCGCTGGCGAAGAGCAGCCCGCGGAAGTCCGCACCCGTCTTGCCGTAGGGCGCGTAGTCCTCGCCCTTCAGGCACGTGGAGGACTGCTGGGCCGCCTCGTCGACCGCGCGCTGGGAGGCGCCGCTGTCGGTCCAGGACATCAGCACCAGGCCGTCGACGTCGTCGAACGCGGCCGCTTCGGCCTCGGCGATCGCGGCACCGACCGAGTGGCCGTGCACGACGACGTGCTCGGCGGCGGGCGTGCCGCGGTGGCCGTGCCGGAAGTGGTAGCCGCCGGACTTCAGGTGCTGGACGACCTGGTGCAGCATGTCGGCCTGCGCGCCGAGGCACGTGGCGTTGCCGTCGGCGAGCGGGCTCGAGTCGTAGCCGAGCCGGTCGTAGACCAGCGAGGTCTCACCGGCCCGCGCCAGCTGCGTCGCGTAGTCGTACGACGGGTGGCCGCGCAGGTGCCAGAACCAGGAACCGGCGGTCTTGTCGTGCACCAGCACGTTCATGCGCCGCGCGTCGGCGCCCAGGACGTCCTTGCGCGGCCCGATCAGGCGTCCGCGGACCGTGTACGACGCGTTGTCGGGCGAGCAGAGGACCGACGTGGCGTTGGTGTTCTCGACCTCGAAGACCACCGCCCGCGAGACGACGTGGGTGCGGTGCCCGGACGGGTCGCCCGCGGCGTTCGAGGTGCCCCCGGGGAGCACCGCCAGGGTGGCGGCGACCAGGCCCGCGACGGCGAGACGGACGGCAAGCATGCGCTCTCCTTGTTGAAAAGATGTCAATAAGGAGTGCCAGCCTGTCATACCGCGGGTACGCCAACTCCCGGGGGGGCCTCGCTCAGCCGGGCGGTCGCGAGGTGGCGGTCGAGCGGGGGCAGAAGGCCTCGCGCGGTGACCCGGTGTGGACCTCCTCCGGCAGCGAGATCGTGACGTCGTCGTCGAAGACGCCGGCCTGCTCGGTGCGGACGCGCACCTCGGTCACGAAGGCACCGGCCCGGGCGGACAGCGTCTCGCAGCCACCCATCCGCAGCGCCAGCGTGAGCTGGTGCGTGTCGCCCGGGCCCAGGGAGACCACCCGGGCGCCGTGCTCGTCGGTCAGGTCGGTGTAGGTGAACAGCCGGGTGTTCGGCTGGTCGTCCGCGAGCCCGCGGATCGTGAGCGGCAGCCGCCGCTGCGCAGGCCGAGGGCGAGCACCAGCCCGCCCGTCACGGTCATCAGCGGGGCGACGACCAGGTCGCCGGAGTGCGTGTCGGCCGGACCCGCCGCGGACTCCGGCCTGGTCGGGTTGTCGAACCAGGTGCACCCCGCAGGGTGCGAGAAGTTCGGGTCGTTGCGGTCGTACTGGCTGCAGGAGAGGAAGCCCGCGTCCTTGACCGGGGCGCGGGGGTGAAGACCGAGCCGCCGTCGGCGCACGAGGGCGGCTGGACCGTGAAGTTGTCGGTCTGCGTCCCGCGGGAGTAGGTGTTGTCCTCCCAGCAGTTGCCGTTGCCCTGGTCGTCCCACCAGTGGTCGGAGCTGTTGTGGGCGATCGCCCCGTCCCTGGCGATGCCCATCATGTTGTGGGTCGTGTGGTTGTGGTGCGACGTGTCGTTCTGCAGCGTGGGGTCGTACTCGTCGCGCAGCGCGGCCGGCACCCAGAACTGCATGGTCCCGCAGCGCCAGTTGTCGTAGATCCAGTTGTGGTCGGTCGAGTCGAAGTTGCCGCCGGCGATGAGCACACCGGTGCCGACGGGGGTCGGCACCACCGGGCACACGGTGCCGTTGATGTAGCCGCGTTCCTTCATCGGCTTCTGGCAGACCCCGGTGTCGACGAACTCGGTGTACCGGTTGGAGTTGTTCGAGTAGACCTCGTTGTGGCTCCACCGGGCGTGCTTCTGAGGCAGGCCCGGGTGACCGGCGCGCGACGACGTCGTCCAGCACGAACCCGTCGGTCTCCAGCACGTAGATCGAGTTGAACTCGGCCTGCTCGAAGGTCATGTTCTTGAGCAGGAAGCCGCCGGCCCGGTCGGCGCGGATGCCCGGCGCGGGTTGTCGAAGCCGAGGAAGTGCGGCCGGTGACCGGTGCCGTCGGGGAACTGCGCGGGGCGCTCCTCGTGGGCACTGGCGGATGAGAGCCCGGCTGCGAGGCCGCTCGCGACCAGGCCGGGGACGACCACGAGAACGAGAAGGGCGCGGGGGAGACGGGGCATCGGCGATCCTTCCGTCGCTGCCCCAACGACCCCGGTGTGAGGCGGGTTACGCACGGGTACGTCAGACTCCCCCCATGAGGAGCGTCCGGTGAGCAGGGTCATCGTGGTCGGCGCGGGCGTGGTCGGCCTGAGCTGTGCCGTGCGCCTGCTCGAGGCCGGGCACCGGGTGGACGTGGTCGCGCGGGACCTGCCCCGCGAGACGACCTCGGCCGTGGCGGCCGCCCTCTGGTACCCCTACCGCGCCCTGCCCCAGGACCGGGTGACCACCTGGTCCGCCACGACGTACGCCGTCCTGGCCGCGCTCGCGGCACCCCTGGACTACGGGGGCTCCCCGGAGGCGGGGGTCCGGATGGTCCCGGGCACGGAGGTGTTCCGGAGCGCCCAGCCCGACCCGTGGTGGCGATCTGCCGTGCCGGCGCTGGAGCGGGTGCGCGACCTGCCGGACGGCTTCGCCGACGGCTGGACCTTCACGACCCCCGTGGTCGAGATGCCGGTCTACCTCGACTGGCTCACGGCGCGGCTCGAGCACCTCGGCGGCACCGTCACGCGCCTCAACCTCAAGGCGCTGCCCGAGGGTGCCGACGCGGTCGTCAACTGCTCCGCCCTCGGTGCCCGGCTGCTGGGCGCCGACCGCACCGTGGTGCCGGTCCGGGGCCAGGTCGTCTACGTCGAGCAGGTGGGCGTCGACCGCTGGTGGCTCGACGGTGCCGGACCGACGTACGTCGTACCCCGTGAGCACGACATCGTCGTCGGCGGCACCGACCAGGAGGGGGAGTGGAGCCGGACCCCGTCACCGGAGTCGGCGGCGGACATCCTCCAGCGCGCCGCCCGGCTGGTGCCCGCGCTGCGGGACGCCCGGGTGCTGAGGCACAAGGTCGGGCTGCGGCCGGTCCGGCCCGCCGTGCGCCTCGAGCGGGTCGGTCGCGTCGTGCACTGCTACGGGCACGGTGGCGCGGGCGTGACGCTGAGCTGGGGCGTGGCCGACGAGGTCGCCTCGATGGTCGACTAGCCCCGCGGGCTCACCACGGGGATCGTCTGGACCACCGCCGCCGGCTCGATCGGGCCGTAGACGTGCGGGAACGCCTCGGACGCGCCGTCCGGCACCTCCTCGACCACGGGGGAGCCCAGCAGGTCGGTGTCGACCACCAGCAGCACCAGCGGCTCGTCGACGCCGGCGTAGAAGCGCTCGCGGACGCCCTCCCACTGGTGCTCGTGGCTGGCGTGGATGAACCCCTCCTCCTCGAGGGTCACCCCCAGCGTCGACGTCGTGTAGCTGCCGGACCGCTGAGCGGCCTCCCATTCGGAGACCAGGGCGAGGTGGTAGATCAGCATGAGGTGAGTTCCATGGCGGGATCGTAGGCCGCCGGTGGGTCAGGATGTCCCACCAAACGTTTGAATGGCGCGAGTAGGGGTAGGTGTCGAACAGCGACCCAATCGGAGCTGCGGCCACGGGGTCCACCAACACCGAGTACGTCAAGCACGTGGCCCGTCCTTACAGCATGGACAGGCTGGTGCCTCCGGGTTCGATGCGCGCCGTCATGGCGTACAGCCGAAGCTCCAGCGCTCGCTTGGTGACCGGCGAGTATGACATCAGCCGACGATGGCCTATCCCGAGCTTGCGCGACTGCAAGCGGTTCGCTTCATGCATGCCGAGGTCGACATCAACTACTCGTCGGTGCAGGCCATCTCGAGCGAGGTCAAGCTTGAGCAAGGCGGTTTCGGCATTTCGGGCAGCATGGCTGCTGCCACGAGCGGTGAGTCGGGCGAAACGCAGACGCTGTACGCGACCACGAAGCACCCGAAGGTCGCCACCAAGGTCGAGCCGCAGGTGGCCATGTCGGCCCACTACAAGACGGAGTACAGCCGCGAGCACCACGTGACTGACTTCTTCGACGCGAACACCAAGCACAAGCACAGGTTCTGTCTGAGCGGCGATGGCCAGTACCTGAGCGGCTCGGGCCGACTGTTCGTCGGCCTTCGAGACGGAAACGGAGATGGCTCATGTGGTGGCACCGGGCAGACATCCGAGACCCGCGTGGTCCGACATGTCGGTAGGTCTGGTGCTCGCTGCCGGACTGTTGGCTGGGTGCAGCAATGCCGACAGCCACGCGAAGGTGCCGACGCCGGAACCTACGAAGGCTTCGACAGGGGCTTCATCCGATCCGTGCTTGTTCTCCGGGGCCTTCTCGGGGGATCTGGTCTCGGAGGGACCTGTCGTGGTGGCGCAACCGAGCGGGACCGCGCTGCACCGTCCCCGCCGGGGTGGGCTGCAAGACATCTCGATGACTCAACTCATCAATGAGGGCTCGGCGACGGTGGTGCTCGATGGCATCGCACTTCCTGACCGTGACAGAGCATCGCCGTTGCGGTGCACGGGGGCCTTTGTGGCACCGCCTGGATCGAACCTGGTCATTCATCGTGCCGGCCACTCGCGCAGACTCCGACCGGTCGAGGGCTACCGCCTCCGACCGGTCGACGAAACCCTCGAACCGCCCGTGCTGGTGCTGCGGATCGGGCCGTCGCGGCCTGGCCAGGTCAATGGCGCCCGGCTCAGTGGGACCAGCTTCACCATCGTCTACTACCACGCTGCGGACGGAACGCAGTACCAGGCCGCGATGCCCGTCTGGGTTGAATACCCCAACAAGGCGGAGTGATCCGCTCACGTTGCCTAGAACAGCCGGTGGGTCGGGTCGTCCAGCCCGCGCAGGGCGTCGTAGTCGACGAGCGCGCACGCGATGCCGCGGTCGGTGGCCAGGACGCGGGCCTGGGGCCTGATCTCCTGCGCGGCGAAGATGCCCTTGACCGCGCCGTTGGTGGTGAGCAGCGGGTCGCGGTTGAGCAGCTCGAGGTAGCGGGTCAGCTGCTCCACGCCATCGATGTCGCCGCGCCGCTTGATCTCGACCGCGACGCTGAGCCCCTCGGCGTCGCGGCACATCAGGTCGACCGGCCCGATGGCGGTGGGGAACTCGCGGCGGACCAGCGCGAGGCCGGGGGAGAGTGTGGCGGGATGGTCGGCCAGCAGCTCCTGGAGGTGCTTCTCGACGCCGTCCTTCTGCAGGCCCGGGTCGATCCCGAGCTCGTGGGCCGAGTCGTGGACGATCTCCTCGAGCAGGATGCGCAGCGTGTCACCGGGCCCCTTGGAGCTGGCCCTGCTGGTGACGGTCCACTCGACCTGACCCTCCTCGGTGGTGCCCTCGCGCAGCGTGCACGGCGGCGACATCCAGTTCAGCGGCTTGTAGGAGCCACCGTCGGAGTGGACCAGCACCGACCCATCGGCCTTGATCATCAGCACCCGCGTGGCCATCGGGAGGTGGGCGGTCAGCCGCCCGGCGTAGTCCACCTGGCACCGGGCAACGACGAGTCTCACAGGCAGGAACCTACCCAACGCCGCCAGTGAACTTGCTCACGGCGTGGGTCCGCGGCCGCGTGCCATGATGCCCACCATGACGAGCACCTCTCCCGAGACCGCCGTGCCCGAGGCCGGGCGCGACTTCAAGACCATCGGCGTGATCGGCCTGGGCACCATGGGCGCCGGCATCGCCGAGGTATTCGCCCGCGAGGGGTTCGCCGTCGTGGGGGTCGAGCAGAACGACGAGGCCCTGGCCCGCGGCCGCCAGCACCTCGAGCACTCCACCGCCCGTGCCGTGAAGCGCGGCAAGATCACCGATGCCGAGCAGGCCGAGATGCTCGGCCGGATCACGCTCACGACCGAGATGAAGGACCTGGCCGACGCCGACTTCGTGGTCGAGGCGGTCGTGGAGTCCCTCGAGGTCAAGAAGGGCATCTTCCGCGAGCTCGACGGCATCGTCGGCCCCGACGTGGTGCTCGCCACCAACACCTCGTCGCTCTCGGTCACCGAGATCTCCACCGCGAACCGGAGCCCCGGCCGGGTGATCGGCGTCCACTTCTTCAACCCGGCTCCGGTGCAGAACCTCGTCGAGATCGTCCGCACGGTCGTCACCGAGCAGAACGTCCTCGACGACGTGACCGCCCTGGTCGAGAAGCTCGGCAAGAACCCCGTGGTCTGCGGCGACAAGGCCGGCTTCATCGCCAACACGCTGCTCTTCGGCTACCTCAACCACGCGGTCGCGATGTACGAGGGCAAGTACGCCACCCGCGAGGACATCGACGCCGCGATGCGCTTCGGCTGCGGCTACCCGATGGGCCCGCTGGCGCTGCTCGACCTGATCGGGCTCGACACGGCGTACGAGATCCTCGACACGATGTACAAGCAGGGTCGCGACCGCCTGCACGCGCCGGC
>JAOPYB010000130.1 GCA_025964835.1 Nocardioides sp.
CGGCGTACGACGTGACCGCGCCCAGCAGGTGCTCGCGCAGCCACGGGACGTGGCTGAAGAGGCGCTGGTGGGCGGCCTCGCGCAGGGCCAGGTAGAGCAGCACGTCGTCCTCGGTGACGTCGAGGCCGTCGGCGAAGGTGGCGATGTTGGCGGGCACCAGCGCGGCCCTGCCGGCCGGGGCGAGGGGCAGCCCGACGTCCGAGGCACTGAGCACCTCGCAGGCGAGCGTCCCGAGGCCGGAGCCCACCTGCGAGGCGAGCATCGCACCGACGGCCTTGCCGAGGATGCCCATCATCGGCCCGGTCACGGCGCGGGCCTCCTCGGGGATCGCGCCGCCGAGGGCCTGCACGGAGCCCTCCGCGATGGGCTCGACCAGCCCCTTCCACACGTCGGCGGTGCCGACGACCCACTCGGCCCGGCTCCAGGCGGACGTCGAGGTGACCCCGGACGGGAAGCTCGTGGTGTCGTCGAGCCAGTGGTCGGCCAGGCGCACGGCATCGGCGACGGCGTCCTTCTGACGCTGGGTGGGCGAGGGGTCGGGCTGCTGGGAGACCGTCTTGCGGGCCAGGTCGAGCGCGAAGTCCCAGTTGATCGGGCCGTCGTAGGGCTGCATCAGCGACTGGATCTGGCTGAAGAGCTGGCCCATGTCGGGCAGCCCGCTGGGGGCACCCGCCGCGCCACCGCCCCGGCCGAAGTTGAAGCCGAACCCGCCACCGGGACCGCCGGCCGCGCCACCGCCGAAGAACTGCTCGAAGGGCGTGCCCTTGAAGGGGTTCTGGCCCGCGTCGTCGGGCTCGTCGGGCGTCTGGTCGGGGGTGTCGCTCATGCCCCAACGGTACGCGGGTCCGGCAAGGCTAGGGTCGGACCGTGAGCCACTCCACCCTGCGCCTCGTCGACCTGCGGGAGACGCCCCTCGACATCGCCGAGGTGATCGCCGCCCTCGACGACGACGCATCCGGCGGCCTGACCCTCTTCGTCGGCCGGGTCCGCGACCACGACGGCGGAAAGGGGGTCGAGGGCCTCGACTACTCCGCGCACCCGACCGCGCTCGCCAGGCTCACCGAGGTGTGCGAGCGGATCGCCGAGCAGTACGACGTGCAGGGCGTCGCCGCCGTGCACCGCACCGGCACCCTGGCCATCGGCGACATCGCGGTGGTCGTGGCGACCACGTCCGCCCACCGGGGCGAGGCGTTCACGGCGTCACGGGCGCTCATCGACACGCTGAAGTCCGAGGTCCCCATCTGGAAGCACCAGCGCTTCGGCGACGGCACCGACGAGTGGGTCGGCTCCCCGTAGGGCGCGTCTCCCGGTCCGGGCGGCATGCGGTGCCTACGCTGGCGCCGTGGAGATCCTGTTGTGGCTGGTGCCGCCCGTCGCCGTCACGGTCGTGGCGATGCTGTGGGTGAGCTGGCTGGGTCGCGAGGGTCGCGGCGAGGTCGACCGCGACGTCGCCGTACGCCGCCTGGCCGACGCGCTGCAGCGTGAGGGACGCACACTCAACCCGGGCCGGCAGGCACTCCGGACGCCCGCCCGGGACCGCAGCACCGGCATCGCCGTGCGGCGCACCCGCGCGCCGGACGACGCGTCCGGCCCCGACACCCGCACCCGCCGCTCGGCCTGACGGCGGCACGCATCGCCGGGCAGTCGCCTCGCAGTTGTCGCTGGATGAGAGGGTTGGCGCCATGACGCAGCGCACGCTCGCCGGCCTGATCGCGGTGCCGCTGCTCGTCGCGCTCTGGATCGCCGCCGCGACCAGGCCGCTGCCGTACGTCACCTACGAGCCCGGGCTCACTCTCGACGTCCTGGCCGAGACCAACGGCAACGAGATCATCCAGGTCGAGGGGCACAAGACCTACCGCGACGACGGCGAGCTGCGGATGACGACGGTCTACGTGTCCCAGCCGGACGCGAAGGTCAACCTCTTCGAGCTGATGCACGACTGGATCAGCGGCGAGGACTCGGTCTACCCCTACCAGGCCGTCTACCAGGAGAACACCACCACCGAGCAGAACCAGCAGGAGGGCGCCGTCGAGATGGTGTCCTCCCAGGACGCCGCCACGGCCGTGGCCCTCGACGAGCTCGGCTACGACGTCAAGCCCGCCATCGAGGTGCTCAGCGTCAACGACGGCGCACCCGCCGACGGCCGGCTCGAGGTGCGCGACATCTTCCTCGAGGTCAACGGTGCCAAGGTCGCCAGCACCGACGACGTGATCAACGCCGTCCAGGCCGCGCCCGCCGGACATCCGGTCGACTTCCTGGTGCGTCGCGGCGGCAAGCCGACGCACGTGCGCGTCACCCCGACCACCACCGACGGCAAGCCGACGATCGGCATCCAGTTCGGGACCGGCTTCGTGTTCCCGTTCAAGGTGTCGGTCAACATCGACCCGAGCATCGGAGGCCCGAGCGCCGGCCTGATGTTCTCCCTCGCGATCTACGACACCCTGACGCCGGGCTCCCTGACCGACGGCGAGGTGATCGCGGGCACCGGCACCATGGACGGCACCGGCAAGGTCGGCCCGATCGGCGGCATCCAGCAGAAGATCGTCGGCGCCCGCGATGCCGGTGCGAAGCTCTTCATGGTGCCGCCCGACAACTGCGCCGACGCCGCGGGCGCCCCCAACGGCGACATGCGGCTGGTGAAGGCCACGACCATGCACAGCGCCGTGCAGTCGATCGAGGCCTGGGCGAAGGACCACGACGCCGACCTCCTGACCTGTGAAGGGGACTCGTGAGCGAGTTCGAGACTGAGCCCGAGCTGGGGCCGGAGCTGCCCGAGGAGCTCCAGATGGGCCTCGACGTGGACCCCGCGCTGGCCGCGGCGGTCCTCGAGATCGAGTCGCACATCGCCTCCGGCGGGTGGGACCAGCCCGCCCGGCTCTACGCCCTCGTGCACACCGCGCAGCTGGTGGAGCGCGAGCCAGCGCTCGCGGCCGCGATGGGACTCGACGCCGCGTCCGCCGAGGGGTCGCTGACCCCCATCGAGCAGGACCAGCTCACCCCCGACCGGCCCCTCGAGGCCGTGCTCGAGTCGATCGTGTGGCCGGCCGACGTGGCCGGGTGCGCCGCGGTCGTCGAGCGTCTGGTGCTGCCACCGGACGCCGACCCCGACATCCCCGAGGACCCCGCCATGGCCGAGGAGTTCGCCCGCGAGCACCCCGACCGGCAGGAGGTGCGGATCGTGGCCGGCGCCACCCGCACCGGATCGACGTACTGCGCGCTGCGGTTGCGTGCCCACGACGACGACCAGTCCGTGGTCGGCGGCGGGGACCTGGTGCCCGGGCTGCTCGCGCTGCTCGGTGCCACCCTGG
>JAOPYB010000141.1 GCA_025964835.1 Nocardioides sp.
CACGGGTCACTCACCAGCAAAGGGGAATCATGCGTCGTTCCATCGCCGCCTCTGCGGTTGCCATGGGCATGGCCCTGTCTGTGATGTCCGCCGCGACATCGTCCGCGACCGACGGAGGGAAGTCCACGCCGGACTCGCCCGCCGCACGCGAGCTCGCGGCGGAGCACGCAGGCCGGGTCCTCAGCAGGGCACAGGACATTCTCTCGGGCAAGGCGGGCAACGGCTCCACGAAGCGACCGGACGCCACCCTGGCCCTCCGCGACCTCTTCGTCTCGCTCCCTTCCCTCGACACCACCCAGCGCCAGCAGGCCGAGCGCGTCCTGGCCCGTCCGACCGACGGCGCCAGCGACCCCAACGGTGACGGCTACGCCGTCGCCGCGACGAAGAAGTGCAAGGGCAGCTTCTGCATCCACTGGGTGACCAGCACCCTGGACGCGCCTCCCGGCAGGCCGTGGGTGATGAAGAACCTCAAGACCATGAACCAGGTCTGGCACCAGGAGGTCGGCAAGCTGAACTACCGCAAGCCCGTGAAGGATGGCCACCGCGGCGGCAGCAAGAAGTTCGACGTCTACCTCAAGGAGCTCGGCTCCGAGGGCCTCTACGGCTACTGCGCACCTGAGTACCGCAAGCCCGGCACCAAGTGGCTCGCCTCGGGCTACTGCGTCCTGGACAACGACTTCGCCCAGGCGCAGTACGGCGCCCCGCCGGTGCAGAGCCTCCGCGTCACCGCGGCGCACGAGTTCTTCCACGCCATCCAGTTCGGCTACGACTACCACGAGGACCCCTGGCTCATGGAGGCCACGGCGACCTGGATGGAGGAGCGCTTCGCCGACGGCGTCAACGACAACCGGCAGTACCTCCCCTACGGCCAGGTCAAGCAGAACGGCTCGTCGCTCGACGTCTTCAACCCGCAGGGCTTCAACCAGTACGGCAACTGGTCCTTCTTCGAGTTCCTGAGCACCCACTTCGGCAAGGACACCGTCCACCAGATCTGGAACAAGGCCGGCGCGTCCTACGGCCTGCCCAACCAGTCGTCGATGAAGGCGGTCTCCTCGGTGCTGGGCCAGCACGGCGGCCTCAAGGGTGTCTTCGCGCGCTACGCGGCCGGCAACACCGTGCCCGCGGCGACCTATCCCGAGGGCAAGAGCTGGCCCCATGCCGCGTTCGCGAAGCACTGGAAGCTGTCCAAGGGGCACAAGTCGGCGGCCGGCGCGTTCACGATCAACCACCTCTCGTCGCGCAACGTGCTCGTCAACCCGCGGTCCTCGCTCAGGAAGAAGCGCTGGATGCTGCGGGTCGTCGTGAACGGACCTGACCACAAGACGGCGCCGGCGGCGTACGTCATCGTCAAGCGCAAGCACGGTCACACGATCAAGCGGGCGGTGCACCTGAACAAGAGCGGGCACGGGCAGGTCAAGGTGCCGTTCAGCAGTAAGTCGGTCAAGGGCGTGACGATCACGCTGGCGAACGTGTCCACCCGCTACAAGTGCTGGAAGCGGACGTACTTCTCCTGCCAGGGCAAGCCCAAGGACCAGGGCCGGAAGTACCACCTCAAGGTCGTCGCCTTCAAGCACGGGCACTGACCGGGCGGGCGTCCGACTGGCTCCTCGACGGGCCGCTCGGACGCCCTACGGTGGTCCCCGTGACGACCGCCGCCGACCCCTCTCCCGCCGCCGCCTCGCTGGCTCCGCCGGGGGGCCTCAACGTCGCCCAGGGGGCGGCACTCACGGTCGGGGCGGTGCTCGGCACCGGGGTGATCTCGCTGCCGGCGCTGGCCGCCCGCGAGGCCGGGCCGGCGTCGCTCGTCGCCTGGCTCGCGCTGATCCTGCTCTCGGTCCCGTTGGCGGCGACGTTCGCCGCGCTCGGGGCCAGGCACCCCGACGGCGGCGGGGTGTCGACGTACGCCCGGCGCGCGTTCGGCCCGCGGGCCGCGACCGTGGTGGGCTGGTGCTTCTACTTCGCGATCCCGCTCGGCGCCCCACCCGCCGCCGGCTTCGCCGGGGCCTACGTCGCCGACTCGATGGGTGGCGGCCGGCGCACCCAGCTGCTGAGCGTCGCGGCGCTGATCTGCGTGGTCGCGCTGCTGAACTGGTACGGCGTGCGGGTCTCGGGCCGCGTCCAGCTCGGCATCGCCACCGTCCTCGGCCTGCTGCTACTGGTCGCGACCCTCGTGTCGCTCCCCCACGCCTCGACGGCGAACCTGAGCCCGTTCGCGCCGCACGGCTGGGCCGCGGTCGGGTCCGCCGCGGCGCTGCTGGTCTGGGCATTCGCCGGGTGGGAGGCGGTCACCTCGCTGTCGTCGGACTACCGCGACCCGGCGCGCGACATCACCCGGGCGACGACGATCGCGGTCGGAGTGGTCGGCGTGCTGTACCTCGGCGTCGCCTTCGCGACGGTCGCCGTACTCGGTGAGGGCGCCGGCCTCGCGCCGCTGTCCGACCTGCTGGTCCTCGGCTTCGGTGAGGCCGCCCGGCCGGTCACGGCGGTCGTGGCCGTGTTGCTGTCGCTCGGCGCCATGAACGCCTACTTCGCCGGCGGTGCCCGGCTCGGTGCGGCCCTGGGCCGCGACGGCTCGCTCCCGTTCTGGCTGGCCCGGGGCTCGTCTGCGGGCGAGGTGCCGCGGCGCTCCCTGGTCGTCGTGACGGTCTCCGCGCTGGGCTGCCTGGTCGTGGTGGCCGTGTCCGGGATGGCGGTCGAGTCCAGCCTGCTGCTGGTCACCGGCGCGTTCACGCTCGTCTACGTCGTGGGCACGGCGGCCGCGATCCGGCTGCTGCCGCGCTCCACCTGGGTGTGGCGCGGAGCGGTCGTCTCGTTCGTCGCCACGCTCGCACTGCTGGGCCTGACCGGGCGGAACATGGTCGCGACGCTGGCGATCAGCGCGGGTGCGCTGCTGTGGAGCGCTCGTCGAGGACCGGTGCCGGAGGTCGCGGACCCGGCGTGACCGGGGCGGCCGCGCCGGGTCATGGGGTCAGGACCTCGGGCCGCCAGCCGGCCGGCACGGACACGACGGGCACGTGGGCGTGGGCGGCGACACCGTTGGACACGGACCTGGTCACGACCTTCATCAGGCGACCGAGGTCGCGGTGCTCGAGGACCACCAGGCGCGCGTCGGCCGACGCATCGACGATCGAGGAGACGATCGGGCCCTCGACGAGCTGGGTCGTGAGGGGGACGCCGTCCGGCATCAGGTCGAGGGCGCGTTCCGCCGCCGCCTGCAGGGTGCTGGTCCCGATCCGCACCACGTCCGCGAGGTCGATGAGCATCAGCTCGGGGCCGCTGGGGACGACATGGACGGCATGCACCAGGTGGATGCCGCAGCCCACCCGCACCGCCTCGGCGATCGCGTACTCGAGGGCACCCTCGAAGCGGCCGTTGCCGACCGCGACGACGACGGGCTTCGGGTTCTGCTCGGTCATGGCTGCCTCCGGGATGGTGGGGTTCGTCCTGTCTCCACAGTGACCGCCGGAGGCGCCGTGGTGTAGGGACCAACGTCCCCTTGGGCAGCGGTCCGACGGCCCTGATGCCACGGACCCGGAGCGGCCATGCTCGAAGCACCCCTCAACGACAGGTGCCGACGATGAAGACCGTGATCGTGTTCGAGTCCATGTTCGGCAACACCGAGCGGTTTGCGCGCGAGATGGTACGAGGGTTCGCCGGGGTCGGTCATCAGGTCGCGCTCGTCGACGTGCGGCACGTGCGTCCCGAGGACGTGCAGGAGTGCGACCTCCTGGTCGTCGGCGCTCCGCCCACGCGTTCTCGCTGAGCCGCCCCGGCACCCGGCAGGACGCGGTGGCGAAGGGTGCCGATCCCGCCCACGCGGCCCCTGGTGTCCGGGAGTGGCTGACGACGCTCGACGCGGGCGCACCCTCGGGCCAGGCCCGCCCGGTGGTCGCCGTCTTCGACAGCCGCGTCACGAAGGTCCGGCACCTGCCCGGCTCCGCGGCGCGCCGCGCCGTCCGCATCCTGCGGGCCCGCGGCTTCGAGGTCCTGGACGACACCCGCAGCTTCTACGTCGACGACACCACGGGACCCCCCGCACCAGGCGAGTGCACCCGCGCGCGGGCCTGGGCCGCCGGGCTCGCCCCGCAGGTGGTCGCCCGGCCGAGCCCGGTCGCCTGACCCGGGCACCTCGCGCCCCGCAGGTGCCCCCTCGCGCCCCGCTCGGCGAGGTTCCGCCTGGCCCTAGCCTGTGCGGATGCCCTCCCGGTCCCGGCGCCCCCTGGCGGTCACGTCCGGGGTGGCCCTCGTGTCCGTCGGGCTGCTCTGGCTCGCCGTCGTGCAGGGCTGGCTCGGCCCCGACGTCGGGCGCGGCGCCTTCTGCGAGGCGGCCCGCCCCGGTTGGCTGAAGCAGCCCGCCAACACGCTGTCCAACCTGGGCTTCGTCGTGTCGGGGCTGCTGGTCGCCTGGCGCGCGGGACGGGCGGACCGGGTGGGTGACGTGCTCCCGCGGCACCCCGGGGTCGCAACGGCGTACGCCTGCGTGGTGGTCCTGCTGGGCCCGGGCAGCGCCGCCATGCACGCGACCCAGTCGGCCGCCGGTGGCCACCTCGACGTGCTCAGCATGTACGTCCTGGCGTCCTTCGCCGCGGGCTATGCCCTGATGCGGTGGTTCGGCCGGGACCGGCTGTTCCTCGCCCAGGTCTTCTCGCTCGGGGTCGCGGGCTGCGAGCTGCTCGGGACGTACGACGGCAGGGTCCCCGTCGTGCTGCACGCGGGCAACCTCGCGTTCGGGGTGCTGCTCGTGACGACGGTCGCGGTCGAGGTGGCGCTGGCTCGCCGCGGCCCCGCCCGCACCGACCTGCGATGGGGCGCGGCCGGGGTCGGCACGACGCTGGTGGCGTTCGCGATCTGGAACGCCTCCCAGCACGGGTGGTGCGATCCGGAGTCCCTCGTGCAGGGACACGCCGTCTGGCACCTGCTCGGAGCAGTGTCGACGTACCTGCTGTTCCGGATGTGGGCCAGCGAGCGGAGCCCCGCTCGAGCCGAGCGCTAGCTCACCCCGATCTGCTGGTCGACGTCCGCGTCGCCGACGAGGTGCCACTCGCCTCCACGCTGCGTGAGCAGGCCCCGGCGCCCGAACTCCTCCAGCCATCCGGACATCGGCCAGCATCCCCAGCGAGCTCGGAACAGTCGGGCGTTGCGCAGGATGGAGTGAAGGTGCTGCACCGGTGGGTCCTGTGTCGGATGGTGCTGGTGGTAGGCCCGGGCATCGCCGAGCCAGCCCATGTCGAGCCCTGCGGAGGTCGCCAACCGCGCGAAGTCGGTGTCCTCGCCGCCGTAGCCGACGTACTCCTCGCAGAAACCGCGGGTCCGCAGCCAGGCGTCGCGATGAAGAGCGAACGACAGCGACCAGAAGAGGTCGGGGTCCGCACCCAGCAGTCGCTCACCGGGCTGGATCGCGGGCCGCGCCGGATGCGGTCGGTCGAGCGAGGGCAGCCCGCACAGGTCGTAGCCCCCCGGAGGCGGGGGCCGCAGATAGGTCACGGGTCCCGACCAGACGACGCCAGGGCACTCGAGGACTGCCGAGGCATAGGCCGCGACGAGCGCCTCGCCCGCGACACAGTCGGCGTCGAGGAACACCAGGACGTCCGCGCCTGCGGCGACGGCGGCGTGGGCACCCGCGTTGCGGGCCGCCGCCAGCGGAAGGGCGGCCGGGTCCGCCGGGAAGGCGACGACGTACGGCTCCACTCCACGCAGCGGACGCCACCTGGCCAGGTCGTCGTCCTGCATCGCCACGACGACGTACAGGTCCGGGTCCAGGGCTCCGGTGCTGAGCGAGCGGTGCTGAAGCCGGAGGTGCGCGTGCCGGCCATGGGCGATCGTGACCACCGCCGTCGTCACGCCGGCACCCGTCTCGATCGAGCTCGTTCGTGCTCGCGCCGGATCAGGTCGGCGAACCGGACGGCGGCGAGGCCGTCCGTCCAGCTTGCCCAGCGCTCCCCGTCGAGGTGGCGCGCGCGCTCGAGCCGCTCGTCCCACCCCGTCATCGGGAACGTGGGCTCCATCAGGGCGGGCCAGCCGCCACGCTGCACCACACGGGCAGTGGCAGCTTGCTCGTCGTGCGGCCTCTCGGCAGGGATGATCACGGCGGGCCGGCGCGCCGCGGCAACCTCGGCGACCGCGTTGAGCCCTGCGTGCGTCACCACCACGTCGGCGCGGCAGAGTTCCTCGAAGGGGGCATCGGTCCAGGTCCCGGCGTCCCGGCCGAGCACGGTCCAGTGCCAGCCGGGGGTCTGTGCGCGCGCGGCCGCCCAACATTCCGGACCGGGCTGGCCGCCTCCGCTGCCGAGGAGTGCGGTGACGCGGCGCGTGCCGCTTGACCCCACGGCTCGCGAAACGGGGAACCGAGCCAGACCGCCGACGCACTCGACGCGCTCTCGGTCCGTGTCGGACAGTCCGCTGACCATCCGCGTGGCGCACGGAGGCCAGGGCGCGACGAGCGCACTCGAGACGCCGTACCCGAGCCGGTGTGCCGGATCCGCCCGGCGGCCCGGCAGCACCACGGACACGACCGGGACCCCGTGCAGCCGGGACAGGAGCGCGACCTCGACGGAGACGTCCGAGACAACCAAAGTGGGCTGGTGCTCGACGATCCAGGCGGAGATGCTGGCCATCCGCTGTCTGAGGCCGGAATCGTGGAGCGGCACCCAGTGCAGCAGCCCGCCCGCCGTGACGTCACAGGGGGACGGATCGCCCTCGTCGCTCTCGAGCTGCACCCACGGGCCGGTCCACGCGTCGGGTCGCGCCAGCGACGAGAGTCCCGTGACGGGCAGGCCGACCTCCCGGGCGACCGCCTGCGCCTGATGGAGGTGCCCGGCGCCCCGGTGGTGCACGTAGTAGCCGATCACGCGGCGAGTCCGGAGGCTGATCGGGCGTAGCAGCGTTCGTAGGCGTCAACCATGCCCGCGAGCGAGTGGTGCTCGACGGCGTGCCGGCGTACCAGCGCTCGGTCGCGTGTGCTGGCGACGCGCAGTGCGCGGGCCAGGTCGGCCACATCTCCGGGCCGCGCGAGCTCGCCGGCCTCTGGGGTGAGGATCTCGCCCAGCGCCCCCCGTGCGTAGGCGGCCACTGGCGTCCCGCAGGCCATCGCCTCGGAGCAGACGAGCCCGTAGGGCTCGTCCCAGGCGGGCGTCACCACCGCCACGGCGGCCGATCCGAGGAGACGGCCGAGCTCGTCGTGGTGCAGGTGTCCGACGTACTCGGCGTCCGGGCCCAGACGTGGCACGACCTCGGAGTCGAAGTAGGCACGATCGAGGACGGGGCCGGCCAGGAGGAGACCCAGACCAGCCATGCGGGCCGCGTCGATGGCTTCGTGCGGAGCCTTCTCGGGCACCAGGCGGCCCGACCAGAAGGCGTTGCGACCTCCCGGTCCCGCGACCCAGGCGTCGGTGTCCACTCCGTTCAGGATCGGTGTGCAGTCAACGAGATGGGACCAGGCACGCGCCGTGAACCGGCTGACAGCCGTGAAGCCCGACCCGCGCGGCGAGAGCGCGACCGCCGACTCGAGCCACGGCACCGGCGGGGTGTGCAGCGTGGTGACCACCGGGATCGACAGCGTCTCGGCCATCGCAACCGGCAGGTAGTGGAGGCTGTTGTTGTGCACGACGTCGAACCGTTCGTGGCCCGTCCTCGCGAGGTCGAGCATCAGGCCCAGGTACGCATGGTGATCCGCGAGCCACGCCTCGGGAGTCGCCCCCACGTCCGCGCGACCCGCCTCGCTCGGGCGGTGAGCAGCCACGGGCAGCTCGGTGACACCGAGCCGGGGATCCGAGCCGGGTGCGGCGAAGACCGACACCTGGTGGCCGCGCCGCATGAGCTCCCGGGCCAGGACGTGGGTGAGCGCCTCCAGACCACCCGCGAAGGGCTCGCGGATCGGGAACCTGCTCGACGCGATCAGACAGACGCGCACTCGTGCTCCCCTCAGCCGATCAGCGAGCGATAGAGGGCGTCGTGGAACTCGGCCACCTCGCGACGCTGGCTCCGCCGCTCGTCGATCGAGGCGCCCAGTCGCGGCCGGCTCTCGTACGCCTCGACGACCGCCCCGCGGAGCGAGTCCGCGTCGTACGTCGACTCGTCGTGCACGTAGTCCAGCACTGGGCCCTGCTCGGCGAAGTAGCCGCAGGTCGGCGCCACCACTGTGGTCCCGAGATCACGGCACGCTTCCAGCCATCCCGAGTGGGTGCCGAACCGGTAGGGCAACACGGAGACATCGAGGGACGAGAGGTAGGACCACAGAGCCGCGTCCGGCAGGAAGTCGTGCACGTGCAGCTCGAGCTCCCCTGCGTCAGCCCGCGCGGTCAGGTAGTCGGCCAGGTCTCCGTCCCGCCTGGCACCGTCGTCGTCGAGCACGTCCCGGTGCGCGTTGACCTGCAGGATCGCGCCGGGGAGCTCGCGAACGGTGTCGACCAGAGCGGGGAGGATGCGCAGCGGGTCCATGCTGGAGCGCAGGCTCTTGACGTGCAGACCGATCCGGAAGGTGGCCAGGGCGCGCCGGGCCCGGCAGTCCTGCGCGACGCCCATCGTCTTGAAGTCGACCACGTGGGGGTGCGGGACGACCCGCGCCACCCGTCCCCACCGGCGGTGGATCTCATCTGCGGCGCCGGGGGTGAGGGTGAGAAGAGCGTCCGCTGACGGCACCAGGACGTCGAGCTGGTCGTCGTGCAGCTGTCGGGACTCGTGGTGCGGGTTGCGGAGGTCGTGGACGGTGTAGACGATCGGCTTTCTCCGGGCCTTCAGGGTCGCGACCAGGCTCCGGAGCTGGCGCGGCGAGCAGGCGTCGAACCCGAACTGCAGATGGAAGACGTCGAACTCGTTGCGGACTGCCCAGTCGGGTCGCAACATGACCGGCGGCCACCACTTCTCCAGGGCCGAGCGGTCGGGGCTGTCCGGGTCCGGGTCCGGCAGGCGCACGGGACCCCCACCCGATTCCGGCGACAGGTGTCGGACGTACACGTGGTTCTCGGGCACCGAGGCGACCACGGCGGCCGCGCGGCGCCTCGGGCCCAAGTCGGCGTCGTCGACTGACAGGTTCTGCACCCTGGCCTCGTACCCATCGCCGGCGGCACGCTATCCACCTGAGGTGAACTCTGCGAGTTGCCGTCGCGGTCGCGGGTCCAGCGGGGTCAGCTGGGCGACGACGACGCGGGCGACGGCGACGGCTGGTTGTTCTCGAGGTCGTTGGTCTCGTCACCGCGCATCAGCGTGATCGCCAGGAAGGTCACAAGCACCACTGCGATGACGGCGAGCACGACGACGGTCACGGATCGACTTCCGGCCTTGATCATCAAATCACCTCCCTTCCTTCGAGGGCTCGGGCAGCGACCCGGAGGTCCCCCACGAGGGCGGCCAGGTCTTCCGCCCTGCGCCGGGACCGCAGAACGGCCGCGGGATGGGTGGTGGCCAGGACCCACTCGGGGACGTGGGACGTGCCCGTCTCACCCGGGACCCCCGGCCACGGCCGGAGGAGACCACGGGCCTCGCCCACCCGGAACGCGCTGCCGTGCAGCGCCTGCCCGGCCGTGGCGCCCAGGATCACGACCCCGCGCGGACGCACCAGGCCGACCTCGGCCACCAGCCACGGGCCACACGCGGCGACGTGCCAGCGGCTGGGCGACTTGTGGATCCGCTGCTTGCCGCGCGTGCCCTCGTGCCGGAAGTGCTTGACGACATTGGTGCGGAAGACCCGACCCGGGTCGATCCCGGCCTCCTCCAGCGCCTGGTCGAGCAGCTTCCCGGCCGGGCCGACGAACGGCCTGCCCTGCAGGTCCTCCTGGTCGCCCGGTTGCTCACCGATCACCAGCAGGTCGGACCGAAGGCTGCCCTCACCCATGACACCGTGGTTCGCGTCCCGGTGGAGCTCGCAGCCACGGCAGCCCTGGACGGCCTCACGCAGGTTTCGCAGCGACGGGCGCGGGGGCACCCACTGCTGGGCACCCGGGCGCTCGAGCTCGCTCATCCGCGTCGTCCCTCAGGGCTTGAAGACGACCTTGATCGTGCCGTCCTGCTTCTTCTGGAAGTTCTCGTACGCCGCGGGGGCATCGGCGAGCGGGACCTGGTGGGTCGCGAAGTCCTCGGTGCCGAGCGGGTCGGCGTCGTCTACCAGCAGCGGCATGATGTCGTCGACCCAGCGCTTGATGTTCGCCTGCCCCATCCGGAACTGCAGTTGCTTGTCGAACATCGTCAGCATCGGCATCGGGTCGGACTGGCCGCCGTAGACCCCGATCAGGGAGACGGTTCCGCCGCGGCGGACCGCGTCGATGGCGGTGTAGATCGCGGACATCCGGTCGACACCGGCCTTGTTCATGATCGCCGCGGAGAGCCGCTTGGGCATCGCGTTGAAGAGCTTCTGCCCCATCTCGGCGACCGGGGACCCGTGCGCCTCCATGCCGACCGCGTCGATCACCGCATCGGCACCCCGACCCTGGGTGAGGGAGCGGACCTCCTCGCCGACGTCGTCGACGGCGGAGAGGTCGATGACCTCGGCGCCGCGACCCCGGACCCGGGCCAGTCGCTCGGGCACCCGGTCGACGCCGATCACGCGGAGCCCCCGGTGCACGCCGATCCGGCAGGCCATGTCACCGATCGGGCCGAGCCCGAGCACGAGCAGCGTGCCGCCCTCGGGAGTGTCGGCGTACGCGACCGACTGCCACGCGGTGGGCAGCACGTCGGACAGGAACAGGAAGCGCTCGTCCGGGGGGCCCTCGGGCACCTTGATCGGCATGAACTGGGCCTGCGGCACCCGCAGCAGCTCGGCCTGCGCGCCCGGCACCTCGCCGTACAGCTTGCTGAAGCCGAAGAGGGCGGCACCCATGCCCTGGTCGCGGACCTGGGTGGTCTCGCACTGGGTGTGCAGTCCCTGCGTGCACATCCAGCAGTGACCGCAGCAGATCTGGAAAGGCATCACGACACGGTCGCCCACCGTGAGGTCGCCGGCCTCCGGGCCGACCTCCTCGACGACGCCCATCGGCTCGTGGCCCAGGATGTCGCCCGGGCCCATGAACGGGCCGAGCGTCTCGTAGAGGTGGAGGTCCGAGCCGCAGAGGCCGCTCGACGTGATCCGCACGATCGCGTCGTTCGGCTCCTGGATCGACGGGTCGGGGACCTCCTCGACGCGGACGTCGCGCTTGCCGTGCCAGGTGACTGCCCTCATGGCGCTCCTTCGTTGTTCGTGGTGCTCGATGGTTGGTCAGGCGATGACCGCGTCGACCGTCTTCTTCAGCGCGCTCGGCTGGGAGGGGCGCCTCGGAGCGGTCTTCCGGGCCTCGATCATCTCGGCGCCGAGGTCCTGGAGGACCTTGCGACCGAGGCCCTCACGGACCTTCGGGAACCACTCCTCCTCCTCTTCCTCGATGTGGTGGCGCACGTTCTCGATCAGCACGGTGGTCTTGGCGACGAACCGCTCGCTGTCGGGCTTCATCGCGGCGAGCTCCATCACGAGCACGTCGGCCACGTGATGCTCCTCGTAGGACTCGAGCACGTCGTCCTCGACCTCGGGGAGCAGCTCGCGCACCCGCGGGTACATCACCTCGTTCTCGATGTAGGTGTGCACGGTGAGCAGCTCGATGATGCGGTCGACGATCTTGCCCTTGGCGGCGTGGGCCTCCTCGCCGGCCTTCTCGAAGTCGTTGAAGGCTTTCCGGATGTCCTTGTGCTCGTTCTTCAGCAGCACGATGGCGTCGGTCGACATGGGTCTCCTCGGATGGGGCGGATGTAGGTGCGTCGTACCCACTCGACCGGCACCGAACTCCCCCGGTGGGGTGAGACCGAATTCCGGAAACGGCCACGCCGAGGGCAAAAGTTTGGTAAAAGCCCGACGGCGACCTGCCGGCTGGGCCTAGCGTGCCGGGCAAGGGCCGTGGCCCACCGGGTCTCGGCCCCGTCCGGGGAGTCGTCGCATGCCTGGCATGGGGTAGACGAGCGATTCGATCTTCCACCAACTGCCCCTCCCGGGGCTGTCTCGAGGTGGAACAACATGAGCAAGACACTTCTGCTGGGCTTGGGCGCGGGAGCCTCCGCGTTCGCTGCCGTCACGGCTTCGGCCGCAACTCTCGGCACCATCACGTCCCACAACCTGGGTGCGGCCACCTCGGTCGTCGCTCCGTGCGACACCGACGGCGTCGACCTCAGCTACAGCACGGCGTACGACGGCGCCCTCAACGGTGGCGTGTACGAGGTGGTCACGGCGGTCGTCGGCAGCCTCAACGCCGCGTGCAACGGCCAGGCCATCAAGATCACGCTCAGCAACGATGGCGGGGCCGCGCAGGGAAGCGCCACGGGCACCGTCGCGGCGGGCGCCGCGACGCTGACCCTCAGCGCCGACACGCCCGTCGCCGCCGTGACCCGGGCCGTGATCGTCATCAGCGGCGCCGTGGGGAGCTAGCGGGCGGCCGGCTCAGGTAAGGCCTCGGCCACGGCACACGGGACAGCACGACGGCCCGGGCGGTGGGGCCACTGGCTCCGCCGCCTCGTCGGGCTGTCCTCGTGGCTGCTCTGCGCCGGGATGCTCGCCCTGACCTTCCCGACGTCCCTCGGGGGGCGAGGCGGCATGACCATCGTGTCCGGCGACTCGATGCTGCCCACCTACCACGGGGACGACCTCGTCGTCACCTGGCACGAGGACCGCTACGAGCCCGGCACCATCGTGGTCTACCGGATCCCCAGCGACGAGGTCGGATCCGGCATCAACATCGTGCACCGCATCGTGGAACGCAAGGACGGCGGCTATGTCACCCAGGGCGACAACAACCGGACCATCGACCCGTGGACCCCCACCGAGGCCAACATCCAGGGCCGCGCGCTCTTCCATCTGCCGCACGGCGGTTTCGTCCTGCGCTGGTTCCTGTCGCCACTGATCCTCGCGACGCTCTGCGGCGTCCTCGTCACGCTCTCAGTGCTGTCCGCCGCTCGCCGCCGCCGGGCCGGTCCACGGGGGGGTCCCGAGACGCCGGGCGAGCCCGGAGCCGGCGGCCCGGAGCAGTCGGATGTGCAGGAGCCGGAGCAGCGTCCGCACGGGGCGCGCGGAGGACGAGCGCTGCTGCTCGCGGCCCTGGTCACGGCTCTCGCGGTGGCGCTCTGGGGCGCGAGCACGAGCGCTGCCGCAACCCTGGGCGCGGTCACCAGCGACCAGCTCTTCACGCACACGGAGCCGGTGACGATCGACATGCACCGAGCTGGCGCGCACCAGGTCTCCGACACTGCCTGCCGGGCAATGTCCACCGGGTCCCGGACGCGGGGGCCAGCCCCGAGGACAGGGATGCCTGCGCGGTCCGGACAGAGTCGGGACGAGACAGCTCAGAAACCCGGGAAGGCGGCCCTGAGCCGGTCCAGCAGACCGGCGTCCGCGTCCACGCCGGACGGGGTGTGGTCCGCGTCGAGGCGACCGTAGACGAGGCGCACGAACGCCTCGGCAGGCATCGCGACGGTGTCGCGGGCCTCGGCGTCACCGTCGAGCACGGTGCCCGCGCCGAGGTCGAGGACGTAGCGGCGCTCCGGGTCCGTGGTCTCGACGGCCACGACCCCGGCGCCCTCCACCGCCTTGATCGTCCGGGCAGCCGTCCCCGGCAGGGCGTCGGCCAGCAGGTCGACTGCGTCCGGCGCGACGCTCGCGCCGTCGTCGACCACGACCGCGACATCCCAGGTGTGCAGGGCGTGCTCGGAGAGGCGCATCGCGGCGAACCCGCCGAAGTCCGCCCGGTTGCCGAAGAGGTCCAGCGAGTACGACGCGAGCTCCTCGGCCGAGAGGCCCTCGACCCTGGTCACGAGCGCCTCGTTGGCGGCGGTGCTCTCATCGGCCTGCTGCTCGGGGCCCATCGCGTTCCAGCGGTCCCAGATCGGCGGGAAGCTGTCGCCGCCGGGCGCGTCCTCGCCGGCGAGCCCGGCCTCGAGGAACGCGCCGAAGATCTCGGCCTGGCTGCCCAGGTGCGAGACCGTGTCGGCCACGGTCCACTCGTCGGCGTACGACGGCCGGGTCACCCCGTCCGGCCCCAGATCGGCCAGCAGCCCGGCGAGCCGGTCGTGCGAGGTGCGCAGGGCGCTGGTCCAGTCACTGTTCTCGGGCATGGTGCTCCTCTGGTCGGTGGTCTGCGAAGGGCAACACGGCGCAACCTCATAGGATTCCCGGATGAGCGCCACCCTCGTCGCGAAGAACCTGGCCGGGGGCCACGCGCACCGCACCCTCTTCGAGTCCCTGGACCTGACCGTCGCCCCCGGCGACGTCGTCGGTGTGGTCGGCGCGAACGGGGCGGGGAAGACGACCCTGCTGCGCCTGCTGGCGGGTCACACGGAGCCGCTCGCCGGCACCGTCGCGACCGCCCCGTCCGACGCGTTCGTCGGCTGGCTGCCCCAGGAGCACGAGCGGGTGCCCGGCGAGACGGTCGCGGCGTACGTCGCGCGGCGTACCGGCGCCACGGAGGCCACCGCCGCCATGGAGACCACGGCGGAGGCCCTCGGGTCCGGCGCGGTGGGGGCGGACGACGCCTACGCCGCCGCGTTCGACCGCTGGATGGCGAGCGGGGCGGCCGACCTGGACGAGCGGATCGCCCCGATGCTGGCGGAGCTCGGACTGACCGTCGGACCCGAGGCCCTGATGACCTCCCTGTCGGGCGGCCAGGCGGCCCGCGCCGCCCTGGCCGCGCTGCTGCTCAGCCGCTTCGACCTCGTCCTGCTCGACGAGCCGACCAACGACCTCGACCTGGCCGGGCTGGCGCGGCTCGAGTCCTTCGTCCAGGGCCTGCGCGGCGGCGTCGTCCTGGTCTCGCACGACCGTGAGTTCCTGTCCCGCTGCGTGACCCGGATCGTCGAGCTGGACCTCGCCCAGAACCACGTTGCCGTCTACGACGGGGGCTACGACGCGTTCCTCGAGGAGCGGGCCGTCGCCCGTCGGCACGCCCGCGAGGCGTACGACGAGTTCGCGGGCAAGAAGGCGGACCTCGTGTCCCGGGCCCGGGTGCAGCGCGAGTGGAGCTCGCAGGGCGTGCGCAACGCCATGAAGAAGAGCCCCGACAACGACAAGATCCGTCGCAAGGCCGCCACGGAGTCGTCGGAGAAGCAGGCTCAGAAAGTGCGCCAGATGGAGTCGCGCATCGCCCGCCTCGAGGAGGTCGACGAGCCGCGCAAGGAGTGGGTCCTGCAGTTCAGCATCGGCGCCGCACCGCGCTCGAGCGCCGTGGTGGCGACCCTCAACCAGGCCACGCTGCGGCTCGGCGACTTCCACCTCGGCCCGGCATCGCTGCAGGTGAACGCCCGTGACCGGATCGGGATCACCGGCCCCAACGGCGCCGGGAAGACCACCCTGCTCCGGCTGCTCCTCGGCGACGAGTTGCCCGACACCGGCACCGCGAGCCTCGGCGCCTCCGTCGCGGTGGGCGAGATCGACCAGGCACGCACCGGGCTCGCCGAGGACTCGGCCCTGGGTGACGCGTTCGAGGCGGCCGTGCCCGACCTGGCACCCGCGGACGTGCGCACGCTGCTGGCGAAGTTCGGGCTCAAGGCCGACCAGGTCTCGAGCACGGTCGGGCGCCTCTCCCCCGGCGAGCGCACCCGCGCCGCGCTCGCGCTGCTGCAGGCCCGTGGGGTCAACCTGCTGGTGCTCGACGAGCCCACCAACCACCTCGACCTGCCGGCCATCGAGCAGCTCGAGGAGGCGCTCGAGAGCTACGACGGCGCGCTGCTGCTGGTATCCCACGATCGCCGCCTGCTCGACAACGTGCGCCTCGACGAGCGCTGGCACGTCGAGGACGGGACCGTCAGCGTCGGTTAGGAGCGCCGATCGGGGCGGGGCGGGCACCGGCGTCGTGCCGCGGGTAGATCATCCACCGGCCGAGGACCACCGACAGGATCGCGAGCGTGACACCCGCGACGTCGTCGACGACGTAGTGCCACCCGAGGTAGACCGTCGCGAGCATCACGACGGCGAGGTAGGCGCCCATCACCCGCGCGACCCGGCGGAAGCCGTAGAAGCGCAGCATCAGGAAGACCATGCAGGTGAAGCCCACGTGCAGGCTGGCGAAGGCACCGAGGCTGACGAACGAGTCGGCAGCGCCCGGATGCGCAAGGAACTGGGCGCGCTCGGTGAGATACTCCGCCTGGGTGTCGGTGATCGTGGTGTGCGGCAGGCCGGCGAACTCGCCGGGCGCCGCGGCGTACGGGCCGAGCGACGGCAGCAGGTAGTAGGAGACGATCCCCAGGATCCAGACCCACACCGCCGACGTGAGGAAGACGTAGCCGTCGCGGATCCGGTCCAGGAACACCAGGGCCGCCACGACCGACAGCGGCACCAGGTAGGTGAACGCCTTGTACGTGACCATCAGCGCGTACGCCGCGTCGTGCTGGCCCAGGAGGTCGTGCAGGAGCACCGCCGGGCTGTGGCCGAGGAAGAGCCAGCGGTCGACCCGGAGCAGCTCGTCGTCGCGCAGCGGGTTGAAGGCGTTCCAGCTCTTCATGTTGCGGTAGCAGACGTAGACCACGTGATAGGCCAGCAGGCCGCTGACCGCGACCACCACGCGCTGCCACGTCCACCGGGTGCGCAAGGTGGTCAGCACCGCCCGGACGGGGCCCCGGGTGCGGAAGGTGCGGACCGCCGCGTCGACGACGGCCAGGATGGCGAGCAGGACGAGCGCGCTCGCGAGCCGGCCGCTGAACATCTTGCCGCCGGGGTCGCGCATCGGGACGCCGACCTCGTGCGAGCGGACGGCGGTGACGACCGCGAAGGCCAGGACGACCGCCCACACGCCCAGCAGCCAGCGATAGGACGAGAGTCCACCGGTCTCCGGCACGGAGGTGTCGCGGGCGAGCTCGGGCGCCTTCATCGGCCTGGTGTGTCCTCACGTCGGGGATGCCGGCGGCATCGCGGACCGAATTTATCAGCGCGGGTGCCCAGCGGCCCCTTCGCCGGGCGTGTCACCATGTTCCAGCGTCCGCACGCGGACGCTGCTCGCAGGAGAGGGTGCATCGTGGCAGTGGGCTACCGGATCCCGGCCGAGGGGACGACCGACGCCCCCCGGCCCCGTCGCCGCACCTCGATGACCCTGGCCCTCTCGTCCCACCCGGTCTCGGTGGCGCTCGCCGCTGCCGCGGTCCTGCACCTCCTGTGGTGGTGGCTGGTGGCCACCAGCGGCGGCGACCTCGCCGCCCAGGACGCGTGGGCGGAGTTCGCCCGCGTGCACCCCGGCAGTGCCTACAACCTCGCCTGGTACGGCGGGGTCCACCCCGTCTCCTACAGCGTGCTGTCGCCGTACGTCATGGCCGCGCTCGGCGTCCGCACCACGATGATGCTGGCCGGCACGATCTCCGCCGGGCTCCTCGCGCTCCTGCTCGTCCGCAGCAACGTCGTCCGCCGCCCTCTGTGGCCGGCGCTCTACGGGGCCCTGGCACTCACCGGCAACGCCGTGTCCGGACGGGTGACCTTCGGGCTGGGCATCATGTTCGGGCTGGCCGCCCTGGCCGCGGTCTTCGCGTGGCCCGCGCACTGGCGCACCCAGGATCGGCGCCACACCTGGCCCCGCGCCGCCGTCACGATGGTCCTGTCCGGTCTGGCGACGGCCTCGAGCCCCGTGGCCGGCCTCTTCATCGGCCTCGTCGCGGCGGGCCTGTGGCTGCAGCGGCGCCGGCCGGCGGCGTACGCCCTCGGGCTGCCGCCGGTGGCCGTGGTGGCGCTGTCCGCGTGGCTCTTCCCGTTCTCCGGCCAGCAGCAGATGGGGTTCGACTCCGTCATCCTGCCCGTGGTCGTCGGCATCTGCGGCGTCCTGCTGGCGCCGGCGTCGTGGCGCACCGTGCGGATCGGCTCGGCTCTCTACGTCGTGGGCGTGCTCGTCGCCTGGGTGGTCCCGTCGCAGGTCGGCACCAACGTCACCCGGCTGGGGCTGCTCTTCGGCGGCGTGCTGCTCGTCGCCTTCGCCTCCAGCCGCTCGTGGCCGCGACTGCCCTCGCTGCGACCGTCCCGGATCTCGCGCGTCGGAAGGTTCTCGGTCGCGCTGGTGCTGGCCATCCTCACCTCCTCGATCTGGCAGGTCGCGACGGCCGCACGCGACGCCGTCGACACCAGGCCCGCCGACGCCTGGACCCTGGACCTGGACCCCCTCCTCCACCAGCTCGAGGTGCGGGACGCCGACCAGGCACGCGTCGAGGTCGTCCCCGCCGCCAGCCACCGTGAGGCGTCCGCGCTGGCGCCGTACGTGAACCTGGCCCGCGGCTGGAACCGCCAGGCCGACACCGAGCGCAACCCGATCTTCTACCAGCCCGACCTCCTCGACGCCGCGTCCTACCGGGCCTGGCTCGGTCGGTGGGCGGTCCGCTTCATCGTGGTCTCCACCGGTGCGCCCGACGCGGCGGCGCTGGACGAGGCCGACCTGGTCGCCGGTGGCCTGCCCTACCTGAAGCTGGTGTGGTCGGACGTCAGCTGGCGCCTCTACGAGGTGCGCCACCCGACCCCGCTCGCCGACCCGCCCGCGGTCGTCACCCGCTTCGACGCGACCGAGGTCGACATCACGGTCCCCGAGGCCGGCAACGTGCTGGTGCGGATCCCGAGCTCACCCTGGCTGAGCCTCCTCGACGAGCAGGGCCAGCCGGTCGCGGCTCCGGAGTCGACCGAGCCGGACACGGCGCCGGTCAACCTCTACGGCTGCCTCAGCGAGGAGCTCCGGGCGACCGCGCCCGACCAGGCCGACGACTCGTGGACGGTCCTGCACGCACCCCACCCGGGCACCTACCGGATCGCCGCGCCGTACAAGCTGCCGCGCGGTACGACCTGCCCCGACGACCTCCTCGACCACGAGTAGTCCCCCCGCGCCACCGAGCCAGGGCCGGGGCCGAAGCCGTCCGGAAAATCCCGTCGCTGCCTGCGTGCTCGCCCGCGGGCCGGGTACCCCCTAGTGAATGGCGCGCTCCACCCGAGGAACGTGCGTTCCGGACGTCCGGTGTCGACACAGGAGGTCGTGATGAGAGCAATGGTGTACCGCGGTCCGTACCGAGTCCGCGTCGAGGAGAAGGAGCGTCCCCGGATCGAGCACCCGAACGACGCGATCGTGCGGGTGCAGCTGGCGGCCATTTGCGGGTCAGACCTGCACCTGTACCACGGGATGATGCCCGACACCCGGGTCGGGCACACGTTCGGCCACGAGTTCATCGGGGTCGTCGACGAGGTGGGGCCCGCTGTGCAGAACCTGCAGGTCGGCGACCGGGTGATGGTGCCGTTCAACGTGTTCTGCGGAAGGTGCTGGTTCTGCGCCCGCGGGCTCTACTCCAACTGCCACAACGTCAACCCCAACGCGACGGCCGTCGGCGGCATCTACGGCTACTCCCACACCTGCGGCGGTTACGACGGCGGTCAGGCGGAGTACGTGCGGGTGCCGTTCGCCGACGTCGGGCCCAGCAAGATCCCGGACTGGATGGAGGACGAGGACGCGGTCCTGCTGACGGACGCGCTGGCCACCGGATACTTCGGCGCCCAGCTGGGCGACATCGCCGAGGGCGACTCGGTCGTCGTGTTCGGCGCCGGCCCGGTCGGACTCTTCGCGGCGAAGTCGGCCTGGCTGATGGGCGCGGGGCGGGTGATCGTCATCGACCACCTCGAGCACCGGCTCGAGAAGGCGCGGACCTTCGCACACGCAGAGACCTTCAACTTCACCGAGTACGACGACATCGTCGTCCAGATGAAGAAGACGACCGACTTCCTCGGAGCCGACGTGGCCATCGACGCCGTCGGTGCCGAGGCGGACGGCAACCTGGTCCAGCACGTCACGTCGGCGAAGCTCAAGCTCCAGGGCGGATCGCCGGTCGCGCTCAACTGGGCGATCGACTCGGTCCGCAAGGGCGGGACCATCTCCGTGATGGGCGCCTACGGCCCGATGTTCAGCGCGGTCAAGTTCGGCGACGCCATGAACAAGGGCCTGACCCTCAACGCCAACCAGTGCCCGGTCAAGCGACAGTGGCCACGACTTTTCGAGCACGTGCGCAACGGCTACCTCAAGCCGAGCGAGATCATCACCCACCGGATTCCCCTCGAAGACATCGCCGAGGGTTACCACATCTTCTCGGCCAAGCTGGACGGCTGCATCAAGCCCATCATCGTGCCCTCGGCCGCGTAAGGAGTGACTGCCATGCACCCCTACACACCTCAGAAGCCCCCGTTGCCGCGCTCCACCGAGGAGCTGCGCGACACGATCCCCGGGTGGGGCGTCGACCTCGACCCCGCGGACCGCCCGGCGGTGCCCCGGCTGCAGGACCGGCCCGGACTCGACGGCGGCATCCCGGAGCCGGCCGAGCGACAGCCGGAGCGCTGGCCGCGAGAGCGCTCGATCGAGCACGGCATGCTCACGCCGGTCTTCGGCACCTCCTGCCCACCCAAGGGGCTGTCGGGACGGATCCGCCGCCTCGCGTACGCCCGCTACAGCGAGGCCCGCGCCGCCCACTGGCTGCTGCTGCTCGGCGCCGACCGGGTCGACACCCTCGAGAGCACGCTGGGATCGTTCCTCGGCCGGCAGCCCGACAACCTGCTCGCCGAGACGGGGGTCCGCAGCGAGCTGAGCCACGGTGGGTTCTCGTCCCGGGTCGGTCGCGGCCGGGCCGACCTGGTGCACCAGCCCCTGGACGCGGTCATCGTGCTCGGACCCTGGGTGCTCGCGGGCTACGGCGCGGTCACCGCCGTACGCCGGGTGGCGCGCCTGCGCCGGACGGGCTGAGGCGAACCGCGCTCAGGGGACCAGGCTGACCGTGTCCCCCCGGTGCACGACCCGCAGCTCGGTCGAGACCTCCCGGTCGCGACAGGTGGCCAGGAAGTCCTCCAGCGGTGACTTGAACACGCCGTAGTCGTCGTGGTGCACCGGCACGGCGATGCGCGGGGTCAGCAGGTCGAGGAGATCGGCGCCCTGCCGGTCGTCCATCGTCACCGTGAGGCCGAGAATCCGGGTCCCGCCGAGGTGCACCACGGCGGCATCGAGGGGCCCGGTGCGTTCGGCGACCTGGGCGAGCGCCGGGTAGTACAGCGTGTCGCCGCTGATGTAGACGCGTAGCGTCCTGTCGTCCGGCGAGTCCAGCTCGAGGACGCTTCCCATCACCGGCGGCACCAGCGCCCGGGCCACGCCCAAGCCATGCTGCCCGGGGACCGCCCGCACCGTGAGCCGGTGGGCACCATCGGTGTACGACGCCGACTCCCAGGTCCCCATGCCACTGGCGTTGCCGAACCCCCACCTCCGCAGGCGCTTGGCAGCGCTCGGGGTGGACAGCACCGGAAGGTCGCGGTCGAGCCCGGCCCGCGCGGTCCGGTCGAAGTGGTCGCCGTGCAGGTGGGAGAGGAGGACGAGGTCCAGCCCGGGCAGCGCCTCCGGCTGGAGGCTCGGCTCGGTGAGGCGTCTGGACCACAAGCCCTTGCCGAGATAGGCGCGCTGGCCGCGATGGAGGAAGTTCGGATCGGTCAGGATCGTGAACGGGCCCAGGCGCAGGATCGTCGTGGCCGTGCCGATGAACTCGAGCGACGCAGCAGCCATGTCCACTCCTCGGCCGGGGTCTGGGGGATGGTGTCCGGTGCCCGATCGGGAGCGTTCGTAAACAGCCGCCGCCCGCGCCACGACGTGGTCAGGTTCCCGGCAGGAACCCGGTCCTAACTTCGGCCCGGTGACGTCCTCCTCCACCGCCCTGCAGCCCTCGGCCACTGCCCAGGGGTCCCGTCGCGGCCTCGAGCCGCTCGCGGCGAAGGTCCCCGAGATCACCGCACTGTTCTGGGTGATCAAGATCCTGACGACCGGCATGGGCGAAGCGGCCTCGGACGGGCTCGGCGAGACCAGCCTCGTGCTGGGCGGCATCGTCGGTGTGGGCGGCTTCGTACTCGCGCTGTGGTGGCAGCTGCGCACCGACCGCTACCACGCTCCGTCGTACTGGTCGTGCGTCTCGATGGTGGCCGTGTTCGGCACGATCATGGCCGACATCCTGCATGTGGCGACCGGGCTGTCGTACTACGTGACCTCCGCCTTCTACGCACTGGTCGTGGCCGGGCTGTTCTCCTGGTGGCACCGCTCGGAGGGGACGCTGTCGATCCACCACATCGACACCCGCCGGCGCGAGCGCTTCTACTGGGCAACGGTGCTGGCGACCTTCGCGCTCGGCACCGCGGTCGGGGACCTGGCCGGCCTCACCATGAGCCTCGGGTTCCTCTCGGCGGGCTGGCTGTTCCTCGCCGCCATCCTGGTCCCGCTCGCCGCCTGGCGCCTCGGCGCGAACGCGACGCTGTGCTTCTGGGCCGCCTACGTCCTGACCCGTCCGCTCGGGGCGTCCTTCGCCGACTGGATCGGCAAGGACCACGCGATCGGCCAGGGGCTCGGTTTCGGAGACCTGCGCCTGACCGGCCTCCTCGTCGTCGCGATCGCCGTACTCGTGACGTGGGCGCACCGCTCGGGCCACGACATCCAGCGGCCGATCCCGGTCGACGCCTGAGGCCTGCGGCTCCGGCCCCTACAGGCGGCGGTCCGCGAGCACAGGGAACTCCGTCCGGGCGCGCGCGACGTCGGCAATGTCGATGTCGACGGACAGGGTCCGCGCCGACTCGTCGGCCGCAGCCAGAGTCCGGCCGGTCGGCGAGACGACCTGGCTGCGACCGGCCATGGTGATCCCGCTGTGGGTCCCCGCCGTGTTGCACTGCACGACGAAGCACTGGTTCTCGATCGCCCGTGCGACGCCGAGCCGGGTCCAGTGGTTCACGCGTGCGGCCGGCCAGGCCGCGGGAACGACGAAGAGCTCCGCTCCCCCGTCCACCAACAGCCGGAACATCTCCGGGAAGCGCAGGTCGTAGCAGGTGGCGAGCCCGAGCTTGGCCGACGCGAGCCCCTCGGGCAGGTCGAGGGTGACGATCTCGTCACCAGGCACCATCAGCAGGGGCTCCCCTCCGCTGAAACCGAACCGGTGGATCTTGCGGTAGGACCCGAGCAGCCGTCCGTCCGGGCCGAAGACGACGGAGGTGTTCGCGAGCCCGGGTGTCCCGGTCGAGACGCGCTCGACGTACGAGCCTGCATGGACGACGGCCGAAGACGCTCGGGCGGCATCGGCCATCGCCCGTGAGAAGGGGCCCGCCACCGTCTCGGCGCGCTCCTCCCAGCGGTCGGTCGCGAACCCGCCGTGCGCCCACAGCTCGGGCAGCACGATCAGGTCCGCGTCCTGCTGGTCCGCCACGAGCCGGGCGACCCGGTCGATCCGGGCGGCCACCGGCTCGTCGTCGCCGTAGGCGATCTGAAGCACCCGCAGGTGGATCCGGCCGCCGGCCTCGTGGCTCATCGGTCCCTCAGTCCCGCAGGGCCATGGCGATGGGGCGCAGCGGGGCACCGGACGCGCCGCGCAGCCGGATCGGGGCGGCGATCAGGCAGAACTCACGCACGCCGTCGCGGGCCAGCTCCTCGAGGTTGACCAGCTCGATCATGGGCACGCCCGCCTCGGCGAGGAAGTGGCAGTGCCCGGGCAGCCAGTTGTCCTCGTGCTGTGAGGGCCCCACCTCCACGCACTCCTGGTCGGCGGCGACGGCGATGATCCCCTGCGCGGTGAGCCAACGACCGGCCTCCAGGGAGAGTCCTGGAGGGTCGCCGAGCACCTTCGACCCGTCGGGCCAGAAGGCCATCCGACCGGTACGGATCATCGGCACGTCGCCTTCGCGCAGGGTCAGGCCGGCCATGGCGAGGGCGTCCTCGCAGTCCTCGACGGTGATCGCGTAGGACGGCGGCAGGCACTCGACGCCCTTGAGGGTCGCCACGTCGATCAGGACGCCCCGCGCCACGATCGGCGGGATCTGCTCCGCGCCGCCCTTGGTCCAGCCCCGGCTGCCGAGGTGCTCCTCCGGTGTGAAGTTGTTGTAGATCCTGCCGTCCACCCCGAAGTGGTTCAGCGCGTCGATGTGAGTGCCCGTGTGGGTGTACATGAACACCACGTCACCCGAGTAGCAGACCCGCCGGTTGACCTCATCGCCGACGCCGTTGAGGTTGTCGACAGCGGTCCCACCGGGGGTGTGGCTCATGTACATCTGGTAGCTGGGGTCACCGGCGGCCTGGAAGCTCGGCATCCCGACGAAGTAGTCGATGCTCAGGTCGTAGACCGTGGAGGCGTCGGCTCGCGACATGATCGCCGCCTGGGACGACGGCGTCATCATGTTCAGCGCACCCAGCTGGTCGTCGGGTCCCCACGGGCTGGTCGCCACCTGGATGTCGGCGACGCGGGGGCCGTCGGCAACGGCGGTCACGCGTCGACCTCGAAGTCGACCACGACGCGGCCCGAGACCATCGGCAGCAGCTGGTCCACGATCTCCATGTGGAAGGGGGCGGTGGAGTAGCGCTCGAGGTCGTCCC
>JAOPYB010000147.1 GCA_025964835.1 Nocardioides sp.
AGCCGAGGTCGCCGGAGTGGAACCAGCCGTTGCGGAACGCCTCGGCCGTCTTCGCGTCGTCGTCGTGGTAGCCGAGCGTCGCGTGCGGTGAGCGGTGCACGATCTCGCCGACGGTGCCCGCGGGGACGGTCTCGTCGGCGTCGTCGACGATCCGGGTCTCCACGTTGAGAGCGGCACGGCCCGCGGAGCCGGCGTGCGATAGCTGCTCCTCCGGCCCGAGGATCGTGGCCAGCGGCGCCATCTCGGTCTGGCCGTAGAAGTTCCACAGCTCGACGTCGGGCAGCCGCTCCTGGATCTCGCGCAGGACCTCGACCGGCATCGGCGAGGCGCCGTAGTAGCCCTTGCGCAGTGACGAGAGGTCGGTCGTGTCGAGCTCGGGGGAGCGCAGCAGCCCGATCCAGACCGTGGGGGGTGCGAAGAACTTGGTGACGCCCTCGGCCGCGATCGTGCTCAGCACCGCGGCGGGGTCCGGGCCGGGGAGGATGATGCTGGTCGCGCCGAGGTAGACGTCGGTGCCGAGGAAGCAGTCGAGCTGCGCGCAGTGGTAGAGCGGCAGCGTGTGCAGGTCGATGTCGCCGGCGCTCATCCGGCCGTCGAGCGCGCAGGAGACGTACTGCCAGAGCAGCGCCCGGCTCGTCAGCTGGGCGCCCTTCGGTCGCGACTCGGTCCCCGACGTGTACATCAGCCGAACCGGGTCGTCGTCGGCGACGGCCACCTCGGGCGGGGTGCCCTCGTGGTCGAACCACTCCTGTGCGTCGACCCAGCCGTCGGGCGTCGGCCCGCCGGACAGGCGTACGACGACCCGGGTGCCGACCGTCCCGCTCGCCGCCGCCATCGCCTGTTCGGCCACGGGCACCAGGGCGTCCTCGACGACGAACGCGGAGGCGCCGCTGTGGTCGAGCAGGTAGGCGATCTCGTCGCCGCCGAGCATGAAGTTGACCGGCACCAGCACCGCACCCACGCGGGCGGCGGCGAAGTTCAGCACCACGAACTGCCAGCAGTTGTGGGACAGCAACGCCAGCCGGTCGCCCTTGGCCAGGCCGGCGTCCGCGATCGCGGCGGCGGCCCGGTCGACGACCGCGTCGAGCTCGTCGAAGGTCAGTCGGGTGTCACCATCGATGATCGCGGTCTTGGTGGGGAAGCGGTGCGCCGTACGGCGGGGCAGGTCGCCGAGGGACTGCTGCCGGGCCTGCTGGACGAGGTCGCTGGTCGACATGGCCCGAGACTACGTCGCCGTCCGCCTCACCGGGTTTCGAGACGGTCGCTGGGCGACCTCCTCAACCGACGGAGCCGTGACGGTCAGCGCAGGGCCATCGAGCCGGAGACCGGGGCGTCCCAGGTGAGCTCGGCGTGCTCGGCGATGCGGGCGTCCAGGGCGGCCGCGACGTCGTCGGGCCATGGGGCGCTGCGGCGGCTCTCCATCGAGATGTGGACGAAGATCTCCTCCATCACGTAGCTCACCCGCTGGTGGGACTCGTCGAGCAGGTAGACGAGCACGTGGGCCGCCCGCTCGGAGCGGCCGAGCAGCCGCACCCGCGCGGACATCCGGTCTCCGGTGCGCAGCTCGTGCAGGTAGGTGAGATGGTGCTCGGCCGAGAAGCAGGCATGCCCCGCCGCGGTCGGCCAGTTCTGCGGGATGCCGAGGTCCACCAAGGACTCGTCGAGCCCCTCACTGGCGATGCCGAGGTAGTGGCGGACGTTGAGGTGGCCGTTCACGTCCTCGAAGGCCACGGGGACGGGCTGCTCGGCGAAGGCCGGGAGGCCGACGGTCTGGTCGTAGGTCGGCTGCTGTCTGCTCACGGGGCGCCACGATACGGAACGCCGGCCGTCCCCCCGCCGGTGGGCCGTCCGCCGCCGGTCCCGTCCCGGCGACACCCCGTTCGGCGGATGCGCCACGCGGACAGGCCACCGACCCTTAGCGTGTCCGTTGTGCAAAAGGAGCTGGACTGGGTCCCCGTCTCGTCGGCGCTGCTGGTGACCGGCGCGATGGCGCTGAGCTTCGCCTCCCTGTTGTCCCCGACCGGTGGTGACTCCTCGGACTCGCTGTCGATCGTCGAGCAGCACGACGGCCGCTGGCTGGCGGTCGCGGTGATCTACTTCATCGCCTCGGTCACGCTGACGCTCGGCCTGCCGTCGGTCCTCTCCCTCTTCGACCGCAGGGGGAGCCGGATGGGCACCACCAGCGCGGTCGTGCTGTCGGTGGGCTTCATCGGGACCGCGGGCTTCGCGATGCTGCTGGTCTTCTTCCGGGCCCTGGTGATCACCGGGTCGGTCGTCGACAAGGGCCTCGGCGACGTCACCAAGGAGGCGGGGCTGTCGGTCTTCCTCTACGGCTGGATCGCGGCCTTCTACCTCGGCGAGCTGCTGCTCGGCATCGCGCTGCTGATGGCCCGGACGACGCCGCGCTGGATCCCGCTGCTGCTCATCGCGCACGTCCTCTTCCTGCCGCTCCAGAGCGTCCTGCCGGCCGTCGTCGGCAAGGCCACGATCCTGCTGCTCGCGGTGGGCTTCGCCGGCATCGCGATCGAGGCGGTCGCCCGCGACAACGGACGCCCGCGCCACTGAGCCGTCAGCGCCGGGCGACGGTCAGGTCGCGCGCCTGGTCCAGCGGTGCGTCGTACCCCGGGAAGTGGGCGCAGACCCGCTCGGCCACGTCACCGAACCGGCGCCGGATCTCGGCGGCGCACTCCTCGGGCGTCCCGCGGACCGCGAGGGTGGCGAGCATGGTGTCGTCGACGAGGTCGGCCATCGCGGCGAGGTCGCCGGTCTTCGACAGGACCTTGAGCCCGGGCTGCTTCGCGGCCCAGCCCTCGACCTCGAGGACCGGGCGGTAGGCCGGGGTCGAGCCTAGGACGCGAGCGGCATCCGGGCGCCGGCGTCGGCGGCGGTCTGCTCGGCGGGCGTGCGGCCCCTCGAACGTGAACAGCCCGGCGACGCCGGTCGCGCTGAGGGCGCGGGCCCGGTCGGCGGGGGTATCGGGCGTGGCGTCGAGCTGGATGTCGCGGAGCACGTCCCGGTCATCGCTGACCTGCCCGAAACTTTCGGGCGGGTCAGCGCGAACATTCGGGCGGGTCAGCGCGAACTTTCGGGCGGGTCAGCGCGAAGAGCACGAGGCCCGCCGCGGCGAGCGCCAGGCCGATCAGCAGCCGGGGCCACGGGCTCGTCTCGTCGGTGCACTCCAGCCCGCCGGTGATGGCGTGGCAGACCTCGCCGGGCCCACCGCGGTTCAGCCAGGCCATGTAGAGCAGCGGCGCGCCGGCGCCGGAGAGCGCGCCCGCGAGCGCACGCCCGGGGCCGCCCCACCTGAGCAGCAGCCCGGCCAGGACGAGCGCAACCGGCAGGACGAAGACCCCGATCGACAGGATGCTCACCACGCCCAGGCAGAGGCCAGCGCCCACGATGATCCAGAGGACGAACAGCAGGTCGGGAGAGCGCCGGCGCGTGTCCAAGCCGTCGCCTCCCGTCGGGTCCGAGCCTCGACCGTAACCCGCCGGGCGATGGGCGGCAGGGACGACCGCCCGGCCGGCTACTTGGACTTGCGGGCCCGCGAGGCGGTCTTGGCGCGCTCGTTGGCGTCCAGGACGAGCTTGCGGATGCGCACCGTCTCGGGGGTCACCTCGACGCACTCGTCCTCGCGGCAGAACTCCAGGCACTGCTCGAGGCTGAGCTTGCGCGGCGGGATCAGCTTCTCGAAGTTGTCGGAGGTGGCGGACCGGATGTTGGTCTGCTGCTTCTCCTTGGTGATGTTCACGTCCATGTCGTCGGCGCGCGAGTTCTCACCGACGATCATGCCCTCGTAGACCTCGGTCG
>JAOPYB010000162.1 GCA_025964835.1 Nocardioides sp.
CCCGCGTGTCCTGCGGGTCGAGTTCGAGGGAGAAGATGACGTCCTTGCTCGAGGGGGCCAAGAAGTTGGTCACTCGCGGCACCGACATCGGTGCCCGCATCGACGGGCTCGACTCCGCCACCGAGGCGGCCCGGGGCAGGCTCGACGACGAGCTGGTCGACGACGCGCGCGCCGTGGTCGACCGGGCGGCGGGGCGCCTGCGCCTCTCCGCGGAGCACACGGTGGTCGCGATCGCCGGTGCGACCGGGTCGGGCAAGTCCTCCACGTTCAACGCGCTCACGGGCCTCGAGCTGTCCGCGGTCGGCGTACGTCGTCCGACCACGTCGTGGGCCACCGCCTGCGTCTGGGGGCGTGAGGGCGCCGACGAGCTCCTCGAGTGGCTGGGCATCCCGCCGCGCCACCAGACCACCCGCGACTCGATGCTCGACACCGGGCGCGAGGACAACGCCTTCCAGGGCGTGGTCCTGCTGGACCTGCCCGACCACGACTCCACCGAGGTCTCCCACCACCTCGAGGTCGACCGTCTCGTGCAGCTCGCCGACCTGCTGGTGTGGGTCCTCGATCCCCAGAAGTACGCCGACGCCGCGATCCACGACCGCTACCTCGCACCGCTCGCGAGCCACGAGGGCGTGATGCTCGTCGTCCTCAACCACATCGACACGGTCCCGGAGGACCGGCGCCAGGGCATGGTCGACGACGTACGCCGGCTGCTCGCCGAGGACGGCCTGAGCGACGTGCCCGTGATCGCGGTCAGCGCCCGGCAGGGCACCGGCATCGACGAGCTCCGCGGCGAGATCGCCCGGCGGGTGACGGCCAAGAAGATGACGCGACAGCGCCTCGAGGCCGACCTGAAGGCCGTTGCGGGCCGGATGGATGCGGCGTCGGGCTCCGGGCGCACCCGCTCGCTGTCGAAGGAGCGGATCGCCGCCCTCGACGTCGCCTTCGCGGACGCCGCGGGCGTGCCGACCGTCGTCGCCGCGGTCGAGCGCTCGACCCGGCTGCGGGCCGGCCGTGCCACCGGCTGGCCGGTCACGGCGTGGTTGTCCCGCCTCCGGCCGGACCCGCTCAAGCGCCTGCACCTCGACCTCGGCGCCGACGGCAAGCACCTGACCGGACGGGCGCGCACCTCGATGCCGGAGCCGACCCAGGTCCAGCGGGCCCGGGTCGACACCGAGGTCCGGGCGCTGGCCGACGACCTGTCCGAGGGCCTCTCGCGGCCGTGGGCGGACGCCGTACGCCGGGCCTCGACCTCCCGGCTCTCCGACCTCGGCGACCGCCTCGACAAGGCGCTCGCCGGCACCGAGCTGGGTGCCGAGCGGGTGCCGGTCTGGGCCGGCGCGGTGCGCTTGGTGCAGTGGCTGCTCATCTTGGTGGCGCTGGCCGGGGCCGCCTGGCTCGGCGCGCTGGCGGTGCTGGGCTGGCTGCAGGTCGCCGAGCCGTCCACCCCGAAGGTCGGCGGGCTCCCCGTGCCGACGCTCATGCTGGTCGGTGGGGTGGTGCTCGGCGTGCTGCTGGCGCTGCTGTGCCGGGTCCTCGTCGGGCTCACGGCGCGTCGCCGGGCGCGCGTGGCGGACGGTCGGCTCCGCGACGCGGTCCGGACGGTCTCGCAGGAGCTCGTCATCGCACCGGTCGAGGCTGAGCTCCAGGCCTACACCACCGTCCGCGACGGGTTGGGCCGGGCACTCAGGTAGGGCCGGTCTGCGTCCACAGGCCGCCCGTGCGCACGCCTCTCCACAGCGTGCTGTCCGCCCCTCCCGGATCGTCGGCGACGCCGACGAGTCTCGATCGTGATCGCACGGATCGAGACAGGAGAGAACACCCATGAACGAGACACACGTGACCCTGCAGGGCTGGCTCGGCGGCGACGTCACCGTCCGCGAGGCGGGAGGGGTGCCGGTGGCCACGTTCCGCGTGGCGTGCACCCCGCGGCGCTACCAGCGCAAGACCGACGAGTGGGTCGACGGCGACACCCAGTGGTACACCATCACGGCCTGGCGGGGGCTCGCCGAGAACTGCGCGGCCTCGCTGCGGCGCGGCGACCCGGTGGCCGTCCACGGCCGGCTCAATGCCCAGGTGTGGACCAACTCCGCCGGGATCGAGGTCACCTCCTTCGAGGTGGACGCGCTCCTCGTCGGCCACGACCTCAACCGTGGTGTCGGCCGCTTCACCCGGACCAGTCGGCCCGCGGCCGAGCCGGCCGACGGGACGACCGACGACTCGGACGCGGTCGGCGGCGCCGAGCCGCACACGGGTGAGGAGGCGGTGGTGGCCGCCTGACGCACCGGGGTGCCCACGGGGCCAATTCGGCCGTGCCGGAACGGCCCCGTAGGCTCCTCGACCATGGCGGAATATGTATTCACCCTGCGCAATGTGCGCAAGGCCCACGGCGACAAGGTCGTCCTCGAGAACGTCACCCTGTCCTTCCTCCCCGACGCAAAGATCGGCGTCGTCGGCCCCAACGGCACCGGCAAGTCGTCCCTGCTGAAGATCATGGCGGGGCTCGACAAGGCCAACAACGGAGACGCCCTGCTGGCCCCCGGCGCGACGGTCGGGATGCTCCAGCAGGAGCCGCCGCTGAGCGAGGGCAGGACGGTCCTCGAGAACGTCGAGGAGGCCGTGGCCGAGACCAAGGCCAAGATGGCGCGGCTCGATGAGCTGTACATGCTCATGGGCGACCCCGACGCCGACCTGGACAAGGTGTCCGAGGAGGCCGGCAACCTCCAGAGCGAGCTCGACGCCGCCAACGTGTGGGACCTCGACAGCCGCCTCGAGCAGGCGATGGACGCCTTGCGCTGCCCGCCCCCGGACACGATCGTCGACCATCTCTCTGGCGGTGAGCGCCGCCGGGTCGCGCTCTGCAAGCTGCTCCTGCAGCAGCCCGACCTGCTGCTCCTCGACGAGCCCACCAACCACCTCGACGCGGAGTCGGTGCAGTGGCTCGAGGGGCACCTCAAGGACTACCCGGGCGCCGTCCTGGCGGTCACCCACGACCGGTACTTCCTCGACAACGTGGCCACCTGGATCCTCGAGCTCGACCGGGGCCAGGCGCACCCCTACGAGGGCAACTACACGACGTACCTCCAGACGAAGAAGGACCGCCTCAAGATCGAGGGCCAGAAGGACGTCAAGCGCGCGAAGATGCTCGACCGGGAGCTCGAGTGGGTGCGCTCCAACGCCAAGGCCCGGCAGACCAAGAGCCGCTCCCGGCTCGCACGCTACGAGGAGATGGCGGCCGCGGCCGACCGGATGCGCAAGATCGACACCTCGGAGATCAACATCCCGGCCGGGCCGCGCCTCGGTGACATCGTGCTCGAGGCCCATGGCCTGTCCAAGGGCTTCGACGACCGCACGCTGATCCACGACCTCTCGTTCACGCTGCCGAAGGCCGGCATCGTCGGCGTCATCGGCCCCAACGGGGTCGGCAAGACCACTCTGTTCCGGATGATCACCGACCAGGAGAAGCCCGACGACGGCCAGCTCAAGGTCGGCACGACCGTCAAGATCTCCTACGTCGACCAGAGCCGCGGCGGCATCGACCCGAACAAGAACGTCTGGGAGGTCGTGTCCGACGGGCTGGACTTCATCAAGGTCGCCAACTTCGAGATGAACTCCCGCGCGTACGTCGCCTCGTTCGGCTTCAAGGGCCCCGACCAGCAGAAGAAGGCGGGCGTCCTCTCCGGCGGTGAGCGCAACCGCCTCAACCTCGCGCTGACGCTGAAGATGGGCGGCAACATGCTGCTTCTCGACGAGCCCACCAACGACCTGGACGTCGAGACGCTGTCCTCGCTCGAGGACGCTCTCCTCGACTTCCCGGGCTGCGCCGTGGTCACGTCCCACGACCGGTGGTTCCTCGACCGGGTCGCGACCCACATCCTCGCCTGGGAGGGCGACGACGAGGACGACGCGAAGTGGTTCTGGTTCGAGGGCAACTTCGCGTCCTACGAGGAGAACAAGGTCGAGCGACTCGGCATCGAGGCCGCCCGTCCGCACCGGGTCACACACCGCCGCCTCACCCGCGACTGATGAGACGAGCAGCGGCGCGCGAGGCACGAGCGCGTCGAAACCGCTGACCCGCCCGAAACTCATCGCTGACCTGCCCGAAAGTTTCGGGCGGGTCAGCGTGGTTGCGGTTGTCCGTCGCCTCACCGGGTCTCGACACGCGCGTCGCGGCTTCGCAGGCTCAGCCGCGGCGCTTGCTCGACCCGCCGCTCCACTGATCCGCTGACGCGTCTCAGGAGCGGCGCATCTCCATCTCGGGGTGGGCTGCGACGAGGTTGTCGGCGACGGCGTTCATGACGCGGCCGAGGGCCTCGAAGTCCTCGGGGCTGACCAGGTCGACGAGGTGGTCGCGCACGCCGTTGACATGGACGGGCGCAACCCGCTTGATCAGGGCATAGCCCTTGTCGGTCATGGTCGCGAGGATGCCGCGTCCGTCCTCGGGCGACGTCGACCGCTCGATGAGCCCGGCGTGCTCCATGCGCGCGACCGTGTGGGTGACCCGGCTGCGGCTGTGCGCGAGCGCGTCGGCGAGCTGCGCCATCCGCAGCTGGCGGCCCTCGCGCTCGGAGAGCCGGACGAGGATCTCGTACTCGGTCAGCGAGATGTCGAAGGTCCGGCGCAGGTCGTCATCGAGCCGGTCGAGCAGCAGGGTGGTGCCCATGAGGTAGGCACGCCAGGCCTGCTGCTGGCCGGGATCCAGCCACAGGGCCGTGCGTGCTTGTGTCATGGGCGCCACCCTAACCGCGCGCGACCCCGGGCAGGGGATCAGCCGAGGCGCTCGAGGATCAGCGCCATGCCCTGGCCGCCGCCCACGCACATCGTGATCAGGCCGGTGGACTTGTCGTGCCAGTCGAGCGAGTTGAGCATGGTGTTCTGCAGCCGGGCGCCCGTCATGCCGAACGGGTGGCCGACCGCGATCGCGCCGCCGTTGACGTTGAGCCGGTCGAGGTCGATGCCGAGCTCCTGGTACGACGGCACGACCTGCGCCGCGAACGCCTCGTTCATCTAGACGAGGTCGAAGTCGCCGATGCTCATGTTGGCGTGCGCCAGGGCGCGCTTCGTCGCCTCGACGGGGCCCAGGCCCATGATCTCGGGGGAGAGGCCGCTGACACCGGTCGACACGATCCGGGCGAGGGGCGTGAGGCCGAGCTCGGCCGCCTTCGTGTCGGACATGATCACGACCGCCGCAGCCCCGTCGTTGAGCGGGCAGCAGTTGCCGGCGGTCACGACGCCGTCGGGGCGGAACACCGGCTTGAGCTCCCGGGCGCCCTCGATCGTGACGCCGGCGCGCGGCCCGTCGTCCGTGCTCACGACCGTGCCGTCGGGCGTCGTCACCGGCGTGATCTCGCGCGCCCAGAAGCCGTCGTTGATGGCCTTCTCGGCGAGGTTCTGCGACCGGACACCGAACTCGTCGAGCTCCTCGCGAGTCAGGCCGCGCATCCGCGCGACGTTCTCCGCGGTCTGGCCCATCGCGATGTAGACGTCCGGCAGCAGGCCGTCCTCCCGGGGGTCGTGCCAGTCCTGGCCGCCCTCGGCGTACGTCGTCGTGCGCGCCTCGGCGTCCTCGAAGACCGGGTTCTTGGTGTTGGGCCAGTGGTCGGACGTGCCGTGCTGGAAGCTCGACACCATCTCGACACCGGCGGACACGAAGATGTCCCCCTCGCCGGCCTTGATCGCGTGGAACGCCATCCGGGTGGTCTGCACGGACGACGCGCAGTAGCGGGTGATCGTCGC
>JAOPYB010000225.1 GCA_025964835.1 Nocardioides sp.
CCTGCTGGAGCTCGCCGAGCTTCATGACCGCGACCCGGTCGCCCATCGTCATCGCCTCGACCTGGTCGTGGGTGACGTAGACGGTGGTGACCCCGAGGTCCGCCTGGAGCTTGGCGATGTCGGTGCGGGTCTGGACGCGCATCTTGGCGTCGAGGTTCGAGAGCGGCTCGTCCATGCAGAAGACCTGCGGGTTGCGGACGATCGCGCGGCCCATGGCGACGCGCTGGCGCTGGCCGCCGGAGAGGGCCTTCGGCTTGCGCTCGAGGAACTCCTCGAGGCCGAGGATCTTGGCGGCGTCGGCGACCCGCTTCTTGCGCTCCTCGGCCGGCACCTTGGCCATCTTCAGCGAGAACGCCATGTTGTCGGCCACCGACATGTGGGGGTAGAGCGCGTAGTTCTGGAAGACCATCGCGATGTCCCGGTCCTTCGGCGGCATCACCGTGACATCTCGGTCGCCGATGAAGATCTTGCCGTCGTTGACCTCCTCGAGGCCCGCGAGCATCCGCAGCGTCGTGGACTTGCCGCAGCCGGACGGACCGACCAGGACCATGAACTCGCCGTCCTTGATCTCCAGGTCGATGCCCGGGACCGCGGGGACGTCGGCGCCGGGATACCAGCGCTGTGCCTTCTGAAAACTCACCGTTGCCATGCTGTTTCTCCTTCACCGGCAGGTACGTGCCGGACGATCCGTAGTGAAGTGGAGTGACGCCGATCACACTAGCCGGAGACCACGCGGAGCACGACCGCCGACTCCGGCGCGAGCACCGGGAGGCGTACGCCGACGGTCCCCAGCACGCTGCCGGGCACGTCCAGGCCGGGCCCGCCCAACCAGGTCTCGCCGAGGTGTGCGACGTGCTGGCCGGGCGGGGTCTCCCCCGACACCCGGTAGGTCCTGGCCGGGTCGAGGCCGGGCAGCACCACGGCCAGCGGCGACTGCGTCACCACGGTGTCCACGGCGGCGACGACGTACCAGCCCTCTCCCCCGTCCGGCGCGACCACGCCGCCGACCACGAGCGCGGGATCGGGGTGGTCGCCGCGGACGACGCGACCGGTCGTGAGCAGCGGCCGGACCCGCTTGTGGAGCGCCACCCAGGTGGCGACCTCGGCGCGCTCGGCACCGTCGAGTGTGCTCAGGTCCCACTCGATGCCGAAGTGGCCGAGCAGCGCCGTCGCGGCACGGAAGCCGAGGCGGTGGGTGCGTCCGGTCGTGTGGGCCACCGGGCCGCCCAGGTGCGCGCCCATCATCTCGGGGGGTACGACGAGCGAGGTCCAGCGCTGGATCCGCTGCCGCTCGATCGCGTCGATGGTGTCGCTGGGCCACACCCGGTCGGTGCGCGTCAGGACCTCGAGATCGATCCGGCCGCCGCCACTGGCGCAGCTCTCGATCTCGAGCCGGGGATGTACGGCGCGCAGCTCGTCGAGCAGCGCGTAGAACGCCAGCGTCTGGCCGTGCACCGCCGGCCGGCCGCCGTGCGCCACGTCGACCAGGTCGCGGTTGTGGTCCCACTTGAGGAACGCGATCGGGTACTCCTCGAGCAGCGCGAGCAGGGCGTCGCGGACGTGGGCGTAGGCGCCGGGGACCTGGAGGTCGAGGACCTGCTGGTGGCGCCACGTCGGCGGGAGGTCCTCGCGGCCGCGCAGCACCCAGTCGGGGTGGGCGCGGGCGAGCTCGGAGTCCTCGTTGACCATCTCGGGCTCGACCCAGAGCCCGAAGTCCATCCCCAGGCCGGTGACGTGCTCGACCAGCGGGTGCAGCCCCTCGGGCCACACGTCGCGGTCGACGGTCCAGTCGCCCAGTCCCCGCCGGTCGTCGCGGCGCCCGTGGAACCAGCCGTCGTCGAGCACGAAGCGCTCGGCGCCGACCTCGGCCGCCGAGTCCGCGAGCCCGGTGAGCCGACCGAGGTCGTGGTCGAAGTAGGTGGCCTCCCAGGTGTTCACGAGCACCGGTCGGGTCTTCCGGGTGCGCGGTGCGTGCCGGCGGGTCCAGGCGTTCAGGCGGTCGCCCACCCCGTCCAGCCCGGCCTGCGAGCAGGCGCCCACCAGCCACGGGCCGACGTACGTCTCCCCCGCGGCCAGCTCGATCTCCCCCGGGCCGAGCAGCTCGCCGCCACCGAGCAGGCACTCCCCCTCCGGGGTTCGTTCGGCGTACGCCGCGTGGTCGCCGCTCCAGGCGACGTGCGTCGCCCAGACCTCGCCGTGGCGGAACCCGAAGCCGGGTGTGCCGGCGGCCAGCAGCAACGTGGCGTCGTGGCCGGTGCGGCCGTGCCGGCCCTCCCGCAGGTGGGTGCCGAGCAGCCAGGGCCGGCGCTGCGGGGTGCGCTCGCGGCACCAGCGGCCGGTCAGGTCGAGCAGCTCGGTGGCCCGCGGTGCGACCGGGAGCGCCGAGCGCACCGCGGCCAGCTGGAGGGTGTCGTCACCGGCGTTGGTGACGGAGGTCCGCAGCCGGACCAGCCCCTCGCGGGTCAGCTCGACGTCTACCCCGACGTCCCAGCCGGCCTCCGCATCCGCGGCGTGCAGCCGGACGCGGGCGTCCGCGCCCGTGTCGTCGACGTCCCAGGTCCAGTCGCGCAGCCGGGCCGCGGCGGCACCCGTCGTACGGCCGGGGCGGAAGCCCTCGAGGCCGGGGGTGCCCGTGAAGCCCGAGACGTTCTCGCCCACCACGCCGCGCAGCCGCGGGGCGTCGAGGGCCGAGTGCGGGGCGCCCGGCGCCTGCACGGCCACGAGTGCGACGAGGCCGGCGCCGGACAGGTCGCCGAGGGCCGCTCCCCAGTGCAGGATCGCCGGCACGGCGGACGGAGAGGGCGCGAGCACGAGGCTCACGCCCTCCCTCGACAGGTGGACCGGTTGCTGGGTCATCGGGCCATGATGAAGGCCCTCACCCCTTGACTGCGCCGGCCGTCAGGCCGCGGACGAAGTACCGCTGCAGGGTGAAGAAGACGATCATGGGCACCACCATGGAGATGAATGCTCCGGCGGGCAGGAACTCCGACCCCTGCCCTTGGGTGCCCAACAGGCCCTGGAGCGAGACGATCACCGTCTTGTTCTCGTCGCTGAGGAAGAGCTTGGCAATCAGCAGGTCGTTCCAGACCCAGAGGAACTGCAGGATGGCGAACGCCGCCAGGGCCGGCACCGACATCGGCACGATCAGCTTCCAGAAGGTCTGGAAGTGCGTCGCCCCGTCGATCTTCGCCGACTCGATGACCGTCTTGGGCAGCGTCGACATGTAGTTGCGCAACGTGTAGATGGCCAGTGGCATGCCGAAGCCCGTGTGCAACAGCCAGACGGAGATGAACTGCCCCTGGACCCCCAGACCCCGCGGACCGAGCAGGTCGAGCATCGGCTGGAACGCCACCTGGATCGGCACGACCATCACCGCGACGATCGCGATGAAAAGCACGTCCTTGCCCCGGAAGTCCATGAACGTGAAGGCGTACGCCGCGAAGGCCGCGAACATGATCGGGATGATCGTTGCCGGGATCGCCACGATGACGCTGTTGACGAACGAGTCCCCCATCGTGGTGTTCTCGAAGACTCCCCGGTAGTTCTCGGTCGTCCAGCCGCCGTTCCACAGCGCTGTCCACCAACCGGTGTCGGCCTGCGCCGAGCGACTGCGGAGCGAGGTCACGAGCAGCCCGACCGTCGGCAATGTCCAGAGCACCGCCAGGAACGCCATGGTGACGATCGCGACCGGGCTGCGGCGGCGGCCGTCGGTCATCAGGCCACGCCCCGCCCTCGGCGGCTTCACCGCGACCGGCGCGATCCCTGCTTCTGTCTGCGTGCTCATCGGCCCGTCTCCTCTTTCCGGAAGTGGCGCACTTGGTAGATCAGGACCGGTGTGACGGCCACCAGGAGCACCACGACGATGGCCGAGGCACGACCCGCCTGCTCGTTGTTGAAGAGCTCGTTGAAGAAGAGGTTCGCGATCACGTTCGTCTTGTCGCGCCCGTTGGTGAGGACGTAGACGATGTCGAAGACCTTGAGGACCAGGATCACCACGGTGATGAAGACCGTGATGATGGTGCCCTTGATCTGCGGGATCACCACCTGACCGAAGATCTGGAGCTCCGAGGCTCCGTCGATCCGGGCCGCCTCGATCGTGTCCTCGGGAACCCCCTTGATGGCCGACGACAGCAGGATCATCGCGAAGCCGACCTGGAGCCACACCAGGATGACCATCATCAGCATGGAGTTGAGGCGACCCGAGCTCACCTGCAGCCAGGCCTCGGGAGCGCCGCCCAGGGCGCGCCACACCGCATTGAGGAGGCCCGTCGGGGACTCCGACCCGATGTCGTAGGCGTAGACGAGGAGCCAGACCGTGGAGGCTCCGACGAACGAGATCGCCATCGGCAGGAAGATCAGGCTCTTGGAGATCTTCTCCCCGCGTGCGGACAGCTTGTCGGCGAGTACGGCGACGATGACGCCGAACACCACCGTCACGGCCGGGACGAGGATCAGCCAGAGCAGGTTGTTGAGGAGCGACTCACGGAACTCGGTGTTCCCGAAGATGTAGCTGTAGTTGTCGAATCCGACGTACCCGGTGCTGTCGGAGTTGGCGAACGAGTAGTTGATGGTCTGGATGGCGGGGTAGATCAGCATCAAGGCGATGAGACCGAAGCCCGGGAGCAGGAAGGCGTAGGGCATCAGGCCGCGAGATAGCCTTCCGGGCAGCCCCTCCACGAACATGTTGATGAAATAGAAGAGCAGAAAGGCCCCGCCGACTCCGGCGATCAGGGCCAGAACACCGATCAGGATGCGGCTGCTGGCGAACCAGTCGGGGTGGTAGCTGAAGGCCAGGAACAGGTTCCCGGCGAACCACACCACGAAGGCCGCCCCCACCAGGCCGATGAGGATCTTGCGGAGGTCGGCGCGATCAGGGTTGGTCGGCTCGTCGCCTCCCGGAGGCGCCGGCCTGGCCGGTGGTGCCGGCTCGCCGGGAGCGGTGCCGTCGTCGACGACCCGCTCGTCGCGAGCGACGTCCGTCGAGCTCATCGAGGCCACGAGCTTTCGATGGCCTGGGCAGTGTCGGCGGAGCTCTTCCCCTGCAGCCACTCATCCATGCCGGTCCAGAACGTGCCCGAGCCCACCTCCTTGGGCATCACATCCGAGCCGTCGAAGACCACGGCCGGGGCCTGGGCCGCCATGTCCGCGATCTGCTTGGTGGTCGCGTTGGGGTAGTTGGTCTGGTCGAACGTGGTGTGCGGCGAGAGCCAGCCACCCGCCTGCGCCCACTCGGCACCGAACTGGTCGGACGTCAGGAACTGCATGACCTTCTGGGCGTCCGTGTCGTTGCCGTTGAACAGGGCGGCGAGGTCGCCGCCACCGAGGATCGGCGGTGCCTCACCCGCATTCTCCGACGGCCACTCGAAGATCCCCACCTCGTTGTCGAGATCGGCCTGGATCTTCGGGTCGAGGAACGAGATCTCGAAGTTGCCCTGGCGCTCGAGCATGCAGCCGGGGGGGTTGCGGAACGCAGGCACCATCGACTCGGCCACCGTGGTGTTGAGGACCGACTTCGTGCCGCCGTACACGGTGCCGTCGCCCTTGGCGATCTTGCCGAAGGCATCGAAGGCGGCGACGACCTTCGGGTCGTCGAACGGGATCTCGTGCGAGGTCCACTGGTTGTACACGTCCGGCCCGTAGAGCGTGAGCATGTACTGCTCGATCCAGTCCGTGCCGACCCAGCCGGTCGCCTGGTCTGCTCCCCAGGCCATGCACCACGGCGTGACGCCGTCGGACTTCATCTGGTCGGTGAGCTTGGTGAGCTCTGCCTGGGTCTTGGGCACCTGGTAGCCGGCCGCGTCCCAGGCCTTCTTGGGGTACCACACGATGCTCTTGTTGGCCATCCGCATCGGCGCGCCGTAGACGCGCCCGTTCATGCGCACGGAATCCAAGAATCCGGGCACGAGCGTCTTGTCCAGCTTGTCGTAGTCGAGGTAGGTGTCGATCGGCTGGATGTAGCCCTGGCCCGCCAGCTCGAGTAGGCCACCGGGCTGGGGGAAGAAACCGATGTCCGGGGTGGCACCGGACCGCACCAGCTGCTTGATCTTGGTGGTGAAGTCGGGGTCCGAGGTGTACTGGATGTCGATTCCGGAGTCCTTCTCGAACGGCGCGAGCGAGGCCTCGAAGTTCTTCTGCTCGTCACCGCCGTAGGCGCCGAGGATCGTGACCTTGTGGTCGCCGTCCACGCTGGCGTTGTCGACGTACCCGTCGAGGCCCGCGCCCGCGCCACCGCCGCTGTTCGGTGCCTGGAGGCATCCCGACATCGTCACGGCCACCAATGCTGCTGTGCCTGTCATTGCCCACCGACGCCTGGAGCTGCTCGCCATGCCGTCTCCTCCTCCACTGACCAGTGACGACCCCGCCGGCCGTCACCCGTTCACCCGACCACTGTGGTGCTGATCACATGTGGGACCTGTCTACTCGATCGGCGAGTCGCTGTAAACGAGCCGAACGGGTCAGACAGACCGAGCGCTGGGACGACGAAGCTCAGCCGCGGTGGCGCAGGGCTCTCCCGGACTGCCCGGGCAGGTGCTTGCGCTTGACCGAGACGCCGCCCCAGATCGCGACCCCCCGGACGCGGACCGTCGGTGAGGACTCGTCGAGCTCGGCCCGGACGAGGCTCGACGGGCCGGAGTAGCCGCCCATGATCCCGACGCCCTCGATGACCACGTTCACGTGCGGGCTGACGATGATCTCGGCGCCACCCATGAACGCGTTGACGGTGACCACGACCTCGGGGGCCGCGAACTTCGCCTCGCGCATGTCGAGGTTGGCGCCGCCCATCAGCGCGACGACCGTCAGGTGCTCGGGCACGATCCACACGCCGCGGCGGTCCAGGCCACTCATGATCGCGAGGTGGTGCTCGCTGGCGGGACCCGGCACGACCAGGGGCGACGAGGCCGCCGGCGCCGTGGGACGGGTGAGCCCGGCCTGCTGGTCGCGGTGGGCGGGCAGGTCGAGGGTGATCGGCGCCAGGTCGGCGTACGTCTTCGCGGCGTACGTCGCCTCGAGGCGCTCGTCGAGCTCCTCGAGGTCGATGCGCCCCTCGCCCGCGGCCTCGCGGAGGATCTCCGCGACCTTGTGGCGCTCCTCGTCCGAGATCCGCAGACGGGTGGGATCCGGTCCCTCGAGCTCTCCCTCCATGGAGCGAGCCTAGGCGCCGACGACCAGCACCGGCACCGGCTCGATCGAGACGCTCACGCGCTCGCCCACGGCCAGGGCCGCCGCCCTGGCGCTGTCGAGCTGGGCGACGACGACCGTGCCGTCGTCGAGCGTCGCGGTCGCGCGGGATACAGGACCCAGGAACGCCACCGCGACCACGGTCGCCTGACCGTCGGCGGCGGGTGCGAAGGACACCGACTCGGGCCGCACCAGGGCGAACCCGGAACCGGTCGCGGAACCCTGCAGGACCGGCACGTCCACGCCGACCACCCGGGTGGTGCCGCTGCTTCCCTCGACCGGGATCCGGTTGCTCAGCCCCACGAACTCGCCGACGAACGGCGTGGCCGGTGAGGAGTACAGCTCGGACGGGGACGCGATCTGGTCCAGGCGGCCGGCGTTCATGACGCCGACCCGGTCGGCCACGGCCAGCGCCTCCTCCTGGTCGTGGGTCACGAAGAGGGTGGTGGTGCCGACATCCAGCTGGATCCGGCGGATCTCGTCGCGCAGCTGCACGCGCACCTTGGCGTCGAGCGCGGACAGCGGCTCGTCGAGCAGCAGCACCGCCGGCTCGATCGCGAGCGCGCGGGCCAGCGCCACCCGCTGCTGCTGGCCACCGGAGAGCTGGTTGGCGTAGCGCGCCTTGTGCGCGCCGAGGCCGACGAGGTCGAGCATGTCGCCGGCCCGGGTTCGTCGCTCCGAGCGGGACCGACCCCGGAGCTTGAGCCCGAACGCCACGTTGTCGAGCACGGTGAGGTGGGGGAAGAGGCTGTAGGCCTGGAAGACCATGCCCATGTCGCGCTTGTTCGCGGGCACCGAGGTGAGGTCCTTGCCGCCGACGCTGATCGTGCCGGCGTCCTGCTTCTCCAGCCCCGCGAGGATCCGCAGCGCCGTCGTCTTGCCGCAGCCCGACGGACCGAGCAGCACGACCAGCTCACCCGGTGACAGGTGGAGGTCCAGCCCGTCGAGGGCGTGCACGTCGCCGTACGAGCGCCGCAGGCCGGTCATCTCGACGGCGACCCCGCTGGTGGGCCGCGGCGTTCCCTTGTCGTTGGACATCTACTTCCCTTCGGACGGCCGACGGCGGCGGTCGAGGAACGACAGCCCCACCAGCAGGACAGCGGCGAACAGCAGCGACGCGAGCGCGGCAGCCATCGACTCGGGCGCGTCGGCCTTGCTGATCAGGACGATCACGACCGGCAGCGTGTTGTAGTGCGAGAGCGAGGAGATGGTGTACTCCCCCAGCACCAGGGCGACGGCGATGAACGCGCCGCCCAGCACGCCGGGCCAGATGTTCGGCAGGATCACCCGGGTGATCACCGTGAACCAGCTCGCCCCCAGCGATCGCGCCGCCTCGGCGAGCGTCGTGGCGTCGAGCGCGGACAGGGACGCGTCGATGGCCCGGTAGGAGTAGGGCAGCACCAGCACGACGTAGATGAACGCGAGCGTGAGCGGGGAGTCACCGACGAAGTAGTTGACCCAGGCATAGACGTTGCGCAGGCCCACCACGATCACCAGCGCCGGGATGGTGAGCGGCAGCAGGCAGAGGAACTCGATCATCCGCGTGGCGCCCGGGACCCGCAGCCGCACCCAGATCATCGTGGGGACGAGCAGCACGATCATGCCCACGACGGTGAAGAGCGCCAGCAGCAGCGACGTCCTGATCGCCTCGGTCATCGTGGGGTCCTGGGTCAGCGCCTGCCAGGCACCGCCGGACCGCTCCTTGGTGAAGGGGTCCTTGGTGCTGAAGTTCAGCAGCGCGAGGAGCGGCACGGCGAAGAAGGCGGCGAAGGCCAACAGCAGCAGCCACCGAGTGACGCGCCAGACCCCGGCACCCATCACAGCCACCTCGACGTGCGCTTGAGCAGCCACGCGTAGAGCGACATCACGATCGCGACGACCACGATCATCTCGAGCGCCAGGGCGAAACCGAAGTTCCGCTGGCCGAGGAGGACCTCGCTGGTCAGCGACGTCCGGATCAGCAGCGGCGTGATGAAGCCGCCCTGGCTGATCAGCGCCGCGGCGGTGGCATACGCCGCGAAGGCGTTTGCGAAGAGCAGCAGCAGGGAGCCGAGGAAGGCCGGCCGCAGCAGTGGGAACGCGACCTGGGTCCAGTACTGCCACGTGGTGGCGCCGAGGTTGACCGCCGCCTCGCGCCACTGGGGCCGCAGCCCCTCCAGCGCGGGCAGGAAGACGATCACCATCAGCGGGATCTGGAAGTAGGTGTAGACGAGGATCAGGCCGCGCAGCTCGTAGAGCCACGGCACGCCGTTGGGGTCGCTCCCGATGGCGTCGGCCAGGACCGTCGTGAGCAGGCCGCCGCCGCCGAGGGTCGCCATCCACGCGAACGCGAGCGTGACGCCGCCGAACTGCGCCAGCACGCCGCACACGGACGTGACCACGCGGCGCAGCACGCTGGTCGGCGACGCCGTGACCACGAGGTAGGCCAGCAGGGCGCCGAGCACCGCTCCGACCACCGCGGAGGAGAACGACAGGACAAGGCTGTTCTTCAGTGCGTTGAGGGCGGTCTCGTCGCCGAGAAGCCTGATCTTCGTCAGGGAGTAGCCGCCGTCGTCGTCCCGGAACGCGCCGACCACGACGGTGACCGTCGGGACGAGCAGGAAGATCGTGAGGTAGGCGAGGAACGGGAGCAGCCCGACCGACGGGCCGACGCTGAAGCGCCGGCCCGCCGGTGCGGGAGTTGGGGTGGCTGACCGGGCCGCCACCGGTGCCGTCGTGCTCAGCCGACGGCCTTCGCCCAGTTGTCCGCCAGGTAGGTGACCATCGAGTTGGTCTGGTCGTTGGTCAGGATCACCGGCGTGCCCGTCACCTTCGGCAGGGCGTCGTACAGGTCCTGGTCGATGGTGCCGGCGTCGATCATGGCGTCGGCGCGCACCGGACGCGCGCCACCGGCGAGCCAGAGGTTCTGGCCCTCGTCGCTGTAGAGGAACTCCTCCCAGAGACGTGCCGCCGCGGGGTGCCTGGCGTCCGCGTTGATCGCCTGGAAGTAGTAGCCACCGATCACGGCGTTGTCCGGGACGAAGACCTTCCAGTCGGGGAGCTTCGCGGACTCCGCGCCGTTGAGGTAGTCCCAGTCCATGACCACCGGGGTCTGGCCGGACTCGATCGTCGCCGACGTGGGGTCGACCGGCAGGAAGTTGCCGGCGTCCTTGAGGTCTGCGAAGAAGTCGACGCCGGGCTTGATGTCCTCGGCGGAGCCGCCGTGGGCGACCGACGCCATCACGACGCCACTGAACGCGGCGCCCGCGGCCGTCGGGTCGCCGTTGAGCGCGACCTTGCCCTTGAAGTCGGGACCGAGCAGGTCGTCGAGAGAGGTGATGTCCGGGACCTTGCTGGCGTCGTAGCCCACGGACATGTAGCCGCCGTAGTCGTTGATCCAGGCTCCGTCGGCGTCCTTGAGGTCGTCCGGGACGTCGTCCCAGGTGGCCACCTTGTAGGGGGCGAACATGTCGACGTTGGCGATCGCGACGGCCTGGCCGAGGTCGAACACGTCCGGCGCACGGTCGGTGCCCTTGAGCTGGGTGGCCGCGTTGATCTCGTCCTGGCT
>JAOPYB010000229.1 GCA_025964835.1 Nocardioides sp.
GGCTGGGCCAGGCCGGGTGGCCGCCGACCGGCAGTCGCGCCGCGCACCGCCCGCAGAGCACCCGTCCCGGTGCCGCGCAGCCGACGCACCGCCCGCCGAGCAGCAGGTCGGTGATCGCGTCGCGCAGGCGGTCGGGCACCCGTCGATGCCAGCAGACCGGGCGGTCGCACTCAAGGTGCCGGCGGACGACCTGTGGACGGCGCTCAGCCCGCGTAGCCCAGCGACGTGACGCGGGAGTCCAGCGGGACGTTCTGGCGCACGGTGTTGGTCTGGTCGAGGAGCAACGAGGTGGTGACCGCGTAGAGCGTCTCGGACGGCACCGGCGAGCTCACCAGGCCGAGGACCTTGCCGGTCAGGGTGTTGGCGAGGCTGTCCGGCCCGGGCGGCGAGCCGTCCACCGAGATCGTGCGCACCGCGAAGAACTGCTCGCCGGCCAGGGCCTGCAGGGCGACGACGCTGGTCGGGCCGGACCAGCCGATGTCGCGGATGGAGACGTTGCCCTCACCGTGCCAGCCGATCCGCTTGGCCGCGCTGGCGCCCAGCACCCGTCCCTGGGTGTCATGCCGGATCCGGCTGACCATCAGGGAGTCGCCGCGGCCGGGCCGGCGCACGACGGCGACCAACCGGGAGCCGTCGCGGGAGACCAGGAACTGCCGCACGTCGGCCCCGGAGATGCCTGCGACCTCGACGGTGCTGTTCCGGTCGTTCTCCCGGACCTGCACGCGCGCACCGTGCGGCGCGCGGTCGACCAGCCAGAGCCGGTCGGCGATGTCCCACGCCGGACGCAGCAGGTTGGCGGCCCCACTGACGATCTCGCGGACCGTCTTCCCGGGGGCCCGGACCGGTGCCTCCAGGACCGAGCGGCCCTTGCCGGAGACTGCCGCGGCGGTGGTGGCATTCAGGTTCACCGCGATCTGCGAGAGGCCGTAGTGCGTCGTGCCGAGGGGACCGTCGACGGCCATGAGCGTCTCGGGAGGACCGGACACGAGCAGGCCGCCGCGCAACCCGTAGAGCAGCGAGCTGGCCTGGAAGCCCGTGGGGTCGTACTCGCCGCCCTGGGTCACGGAGACGTCGCTGTCCTGGCCGGGCAGCTGGATCGCCTGGCCGCCGATGGTGACCCGCAGCGTGCGGATGGTCGGCTCCTGGCGCAGGGTCCAGGTGAGCTGGGCCAGCATCAGGCTGATCGCCTGGGGCGTCTGCTGGCCGACGTCGCCCGTCAGGGCGATGTCGGCGACGCCGTCCGCCGACACCGGGACCGAGACGCTGAACGTGAGGCCGGGCGGGATGAAGCTGCGCGACACCTGGTCGAGCCGCGGACCGGGGCCGCGCAGCAGGGCGGCGGTGAGCGTCGTGGCGAGCTGCTCGCCGAGCGGGACGAAGACCGGCTCCGGCACGAGGACCCTGGCGCTCGGGTCGAAGAAGTAGACCGCGACCTGGCGGTAGCGCTGCTCGAACCAGGTCTCGGGCACGACCAGGGCGTTCGGCGCCTCGGTGATCCGCCACTCGCCGTCCGCGTCACGGGCGACGGGGAACGGCAGCACCCGCTCGTTCCGGGGCACCGGCCCCGTCCAGGCGCCGCGCTCGTCGAGTGCGTCGGCGCCGGTCAGCGTGACCGACACCTTCGGCGGTGCGCCTCGCGGGGGCGAGGCGTCGGCGTACGTGATCGTCTTCAGGCCAGGGTTCCAGGAGGCCCGGCCCTCGACGCTGAGGAACTGGCGGGCGACCGTGAGCTCGGTCGGGAACGCGGTCATCGCGTCCAGGAAGCCCTTCACGACGTCGGCGGCGGAGTCGCCGGCCTGCGGCGGCTTGGGGATGATGTAGGCCGGCTCGTTGATGGTGGTGCTGCCGCCCGAGTGGGTCTCGACCACCGGCCCGCTCTCCGGCAGCCGGACGCAGCCGACCGGGAGCAGCAGGGTCGCACAGAGGACGACCGCGGTCGCGAGTCTGCGGGAGCGGCTCACGGTCCCGATCCTGCCGGGCCTCACGCGACGGGCTCCGCCGCGTCGGTGGGAACCAGCGGCAGCGGGCTCTGCCGCAGGGCGCCGCCGGCCCGTCGGGGCAGGGTCAGCCGGAACTGCGCACCCTGGCCGGGCCGACCCCAGGCCTGCAGCCAGCCGCCGTGCAGGTGGGTGTCCTCGAGCGAGATCGAGAGCCCCAGGCCGGTCCCGCCGCTGGTGCGGGCCCGCGCGGGGTCGGCACGCCAGAACCGGTTGAACACCATCGCGGACTCGCCGGGTGCCAGGCCCACGCCATGGTCGCGCACCGCGATCGCCGCGCTGTGGGTGTCGCCGGCGACGTGCAGGACGACGTCGCCACTCTCCGCGTGGTCGATCGCGTTGGTGACGAGGTTGCGCACGATCCGCTCCACGCGCCGTACGTCGGCCTCGGCGAGGCACGGGTGCGCCGGCGCGTCCACGACGACGTGCACCCCGCGCCGATCGGCGAGCGCCCGGGTCATGTCGACCACCCGGCGAGCCACGTCGACGAGATTGACGTCCTCGGCGTCGAGCACCGCCGCCCCGGCATCGAACCGGCTGATCTCGAGGAGGTCGACGAGCAGGGTCTCGAAGCGGTCCAGCTCCAGCTGGAGGAGCTCGGCCGCGCGTCCGGTGGCAGGGTCGAAGTCGGCGCGGGCGTCGTGCAGCACGTCGCCCGCCATCCGCACGGTGGTGAGCGGGGTCCGCAGCTCGTGGGAGACGTCGGCGACGAAGCGCCGCTGCACGCGGCTGAGCTCCTCGAGCTGCCGGATCTGACGCTGGAGGCTGCTC
>JAOPYB010000232.1 GCA_025964835.1 Nocardioides sp.
TTCCAGTCGCTCCCGGGCGAGGGACGCTGGCGCAGCGCCCTCCTCGCCGACGGCAACGTCGGCATCGGCGGCGACCCCGTCGCGCTGCTGAGCCGGGTCCGCGAGCTCGTCGACCCGCGGGGCCGCGTGGTCGTCGAGCTGGCCCCGCCCGGGACCGGCCACACGTCCGCCTGGGCCGAGCTGCACTGCGGCGACTCCCGCAGCCGCCCCTTCCGCTGGTCGGTGGTCGGCGCGGACGCGATCGGCCCGATCGCGGCCGAGGCCGGTCTCGCGGTCACCGCGTCGCACGCCTTCGGCGGCCGCTGGTGCGCCGTGCTCGAAGAGCCGTCGTGAAGCTCCCGGCCCCGCCCAGCGACGAGCAGTTCACCTCCCGGCTGCGCAGCGCCGCCGTGGCCGCGCGGATCGGGCTCTGGCTCGGGATCTGCTTCGCCATCGCGTTCGTCACCGGTCTGATCAGCCACTACGCCCAGAACCACAGCCAGCCGATCCCGTTCCCGACCAGCCCGTCGTGGGGCTACCGGGTGACGCAGGGACTGCACGTCACCGCCGGCACGGCCGCGGTGCCGCTGCTGCTCGTCAAGCTCTGGACGGTCTACCCGCGGCTGTTCATCCGCCCCCCGCGCGGCGCGCGCAAGCTGGCCGTCGAGGGCCTGGAGCGGGCCTCGATCGGCGTGCTCGTCGCCGGCGCGGTCTTCCAGCTCGTGACCGGGCTGATGAACTCCTCGCAGTGGTATCCCTGGGGTTTCTCGTTCCGGGCCACGCACTACGCCGTCGGCTGGGTGACCATCGGCGCGATGGTCGTGCACATCGCGGTGAAGCTGCCGATCATCCGCCACGCCCTGACCGGCGACGTCGAGGACACCTCGCAGGACCGGCCGACCGCCACCCGCCACGGCGTGCTCACCCGTCGGGGCCTGCTCCGGACGACCTGGGGGGCCGCCGGCCTCGCCGTGCTCGCGACCGCGGGCAGCACCGTCCCGTTCCTCCGCGACGTCTCGATCTTCGGCGTGCGCTCCGGCGACGGGCCCGCCGGCGTGCCGATCAACCGCTCGGCATCGGCCGCCGGGGTCACGGCGAGCGCGGTGTCCTCGAGCTTCATGCTCACCCTCGTGCACGGTGACACCACGACCGGGCTCACCCGCCAGGACCTGCTCGACCTGCCCCAGCGCACCGAGTCCCTGCCGATCGCGTGCGTCGAGGGCTGGAGCGCCTCGGCCACCTGGACCGGCGTCCGGATGCGGGACCTCCTCGACCTCGTCGCGGCCCCGCCCGGCAGGGACGTCGTCGTCACCTCGCTGCAGCAGCGCGGCGCCTTCGGCGTCACCGTGCTGCAGGCCAACTTCGCCGACGACGACCGCACGTTGCTGGCCCTCGGGCTCAATGGCGAGACCCTCGCGCTCGACCACGGCTTCCCGTGCCGGGTGATCGCGCCGGACCGTCCGGGGGTCCTGCAGACCAAGTGGGTCACGCGGCTGGAGGTCCAGGCATGAGGGCCACCCGTGCGGCGGTCGGTGCGCTCGGCGTCCTCGCCGGCGCGTACGGCGCGTGGCTCCTGCTCAGCCGCCTGGACCCGACCCAGCTGACCAGCGCCGCCCTCTGGCTGGCCGGTGGAGTGGTGCTGCACGACTTCGTGCTCACCCCCCTCGTGCTGGTCGGGGTGCTCGTGGTCGGCCGGGTTCTCCCGCGCCACGCGCACGCCCCCGCGGTGGTGGGCCTGGTCGTGCTGGGTGCGGTCACGCTGCTCGCGATCCCGGTCCTCGGCCGCTTCGGCGCCCGGCCGGACAACCCGACGCTGCTCGACCGCTCCTACGGCGCGGGCTGGCTCGTGCTGGCCGGGCTGACGGTCGTGGCGGTCGTCGTGGCGTCCCTCGTCGTACGCTCACGGCACCGAGTGCCAGCTCCGACGACCGAGGGGAGCCCGCGTGGCCCGCGTCCTGGTGGTGGATGACGACCACACCGTCCGGGAGGTCGTCGTCAGCTACCTGCGTGCCCACGAGCACGAGGTGGTCGAGGCGGCCGATGGCGAGACCGCGCTCCGGACCATGCGCGAGGCCCCGGCCGACCTGGTCGTGCTGGACCTGATGCTGCCCGGCATCGACGGCCTCGAGGTCTGCCGCCGACTGCGCGAGACCGGCGCCGTCCCGATCATCATGCTCACCGCGCTCGGTGCCGAGACCGACCGCGTGGTCGGGCTCGAGCACGGCGCCGACGACTACGTCACCAAGCCCTTCAGCCCGCGCGAGCTCGCGCTCCGGGTCGACTCCGTGCTGCGCCGCACGGGCGACCTCACCCAGGCCGTGCCCGAGGTCCTGACCGACGGTGACCTGGTCGTCGACAGCGCCCGCCACCTCGCCACCCGCGGGGGCGCCGAGCTGGCGCTGACCGCGCGCGAGTTCGACCTGCTGCGGTTCCTGCTCGCCCACCCGGGCACCGCGTTCTCCCGCGACGACCTGCTCCAGCAGGTGTGGGGCTGGTCGATCGGCGACCGGTCGACGGTCACCGTGCACGTGCGCCGGTTGCGCGAGAAGATCGAGCGCGACCCCACCCGGCCGGAGCGACTGCTCACGGTCTGGGGCGTCGGCTACCGCTGGGAGGCCCAGGAGATGAGCACCGGATGAGCACCGGATGAGCACCGGATGAGCACCGACCACGTCCAGATCGTCCTCACCGCAGGCGTGTGCGCGATCGCCGTCGGGCTGGTCGGGCTCGGGCTCGCCTGGCTGATCCGCTTCCTCTCCATCCGCTGGCAGCTGGGGCTGGTCTCCGTCGTCGCGGTCTCTGCCGTGCTCGCCGGCGTCGTCGGCACGGCCCGCAGGATGTTCATCTCCAAGCACGACTGGGGGGTCGTCGCCCTGGTCGCCCTCGTCGCGGGCCTGGTGGCGCTCGGCGTCGCCCTGGCCGTCGGTGCTGCCATCGCGCACTGGTCGCAGTCGTTGCAGGAGGACGTCCGCCGGGTCGGCGCGCGCGGCACGCACGTCGCCGTACGCCGCGGTCCCAGCGAGCTCCAGGCCCTGTCCGACGAGCTGGCCCGCACCAGCGAGCGGCTCGAGGAGTCCCGGCGTCGCGAGCTGCGGCTCGAGGAGTCACGGCGCGAGCTCGTCTCCTGGGTCTCGCACGACCTGCGCACACCGCTGGCGGGCATGCGGGCGATGACCGAGGCGCTCGAGGACGGCATGGCACCGGACCCGGAGCGCTACCACCGCCAGATCCGGGCCGAGGTGGACCGGATGGTGCGGATGGTCGACGACCTCTTCGAGCTCTCGCGCATCCACGCCGGTGTGCTGCGGCTCAGCCCGGAGCCCGTGATGCTCGGCGACCTGGTGAGCGAGGCGATCGCCGGTGCCGACCCGGTGGCCCGGGCCCGCGGCGTCCGGCTCGGCGGCAGCGTCGAGGACGGGGTCGAGGTGAGCGCGGACCCGGCCGGGCTGTCGCGGGTGATCTCGAACCTCGTCATGAACGCGATCCGGCACACGCCCTCCGACGGGGTCGTCGAGATCCGCGGGCGCTCCGTGCCCGAGGGCGTCGAGCTGAGCGTCACCGACGGGTGCGGCGGCCTCTCCGAGCAGGACATGGAGCGGGTCTTCGACCTGGCCTGGCAGGGCAGCACGGCCCGCACGCCGGAGCCCGGTGGGTCCGGCCACACGAGCGGCGCCGGCCTGGGGCTGGCCATCGTGAAGGGGATCGTCGAGGCCCACCAGGGGCTGGTCCGGGTGGAGAACGTGGGCGCCGGCCTGCCCGGCTGCCGCTTCCTCGTGCAGCTGCCCGCACGAGCGGCCGTCGGTGCCGCCGACACGCCGGGTGCGCCTGCCTGACTCGAACACGTGTTCGGGTTAGATTGTGTCCACAGGTACGACGCAAGGCCGAGGTGTTCCACAGGTTCGACGGCGCTGATCAGGCACTGTCGGTGGCTCGTCCTAACGTCGCCGACGTACCTGACACCCGACGACACAGAAGAGGAACCACCATGGCTGGTGCAGACCGCGAGAAGGCCCTCGACGCCGCCCTCGCCGGCATCGAGAAGCAGTTCGGCAAGGGCTCGATCATGCGCCTCGGCGAGGAGACCCGGGCCGCGCT
>JAOPYB010000289.1 GCA_025964835.1 Nocardioides sp.
TCGGTCGTCCACTGCCGCAGGTCGTGGACGCGGATGTCGAGGAGGCCCTTGTCGCGCGCCTTGCCCGCGAGCGACAGCTCGAGCGGGGCGAGGTAGTCGGGGAAGATCGTGACGACGTCGATCCTCACGGGTGCTCGGCGTCCTCCGGGAGCGGCGTGACCAGCCCGGGGCGGTCCGCGATGACCACGCGGCCGCCGGGGACGTCGACCTCGGGGACGAGCGCCTTCACGAACGGGACCAGCGTGTCGCGTCCGTCCAGCGCCTTGACGCTCAGCAGGTCCTGGGCGCCGCCGTGCACGAGCGCGGTCACCTCGCCGAGGTGCGTGCCGTCGACGTCGAACGCCGCGAGCCCCAGCAGCTGGTGGTCGTAGAACTCGTCGGGGTCCTCGGGACTCTCGTCGGCGGCGATGGTCGCGTGCAGCACGATCCCACGGGCCGCCTCGGCGCTGGTGCGGTCGGGGATCTCCTCGAAACGCACCAACAGCACCGAGGAGTGCCAACGCGAGCTCGCGACCGTGACGGTCCGCAGGGTCGACGCGGACCCCGCCGGCGCCTCGACGCCCAGCACGGAGCCGGGCGCGAAGCGCCGGTCCGGCTCGTCGGAGCGCACGTTGATGGTCACGTCGCCGCGCAGGCCGTGCGCCTTGCCGATCCGGCCCACGACGACGTCGATGCTCTCCACTGGTGCCTTCCTCTGAAAGTGCGGAATGGGTGCCGCCCCGAGGGGACGACACCCATTCAAGCGGTTGCTCAGGCGTAGTGCGTCAGCGACGCCGGTCGACGTCGACGAAGTCGACGCGGGCTCCGCCTCGACCCGCCAGCGCGGAGACGACCGTACGGAACGCCGTGGCGGTGCGACCGCCACGACCGATCACCTTGCCGAGGTCGTCGGGGTGGACCCGGACCTCGAGGATCGAGCCGCTGCGCAGCTGCTTGTCACGCACGGACACGTCGTCCGGGTGCTCGACCACGCCACGCACCAGGTGCTCGAGAGCGTCGGCGAGCATGCTCAGGCCTCGCTCTTGCCGGCGTCCTCGGCGGTCACCGTCTCGGCGGCCTCGGCCTCGTCGGCCGCACCCTCCGGGGTCTCCGACGCGGGAACGACGGCCGGGGTCTCCTCGGCAGCAGCCTCCGCGGGGGCCTCGGCCGGGGTCTCCTCCGCCTTCGCCTCCTCGGCGGGCTTCTCGGCCTTCTCAGCCCTGGCGGGCTTGGCCTCGACGGCCGGCTTGTCCTCGACCTTGTCGGCCTTCGCGGCGTCAGCCTTCTTGGGGCTCGCCTTCTTGGTCACGGCTTCGGCCTTGGCCGAGCTGTGCGCCTCGGCGAGCGCCTCGTTGAAGATCTCGAGCTTGTCGCGCTTCGCCTCGGCCACGCGCAGGGTGCCCTCGGTGCCGGGGAGGCCCTTGAAGGTCTGCCAGTCACCCGTGATCTTGAGGATGGCCTCGACGGCCTCGGTCGGCTGCGCGCCGACACCCAGCCAGTACTGCGCCCGGTCGGAGGTCACGTCGATGTAGGACGGCTCCTCCTTGGGGTGGTACTTGCCGATCTCCTCGAGGACGCGACCGTCGCGCTTCTTGCGCGAGTCGACGACGACGATGCGGTACTGCGGCACCCGGACCTTGCCCAGGCGCTTCAAACGGATCTTGACGGCCACGTCGGTGGTGTCTCCTTGAGAGTTGTATGGGTGAGGCTCCCGTGAACCAGGTGGGGACCGGGCCGGAATCCTCGATGGGCCTTGTCGCGTCCGGATGAGAGGGTCCGGTCGCGCAGGACTCAGCGGGAGATTCTGCCAGACCTGACCCGCGGGGCCGAAATCGGGCGGGCCGGCGACATGAGCCAGCCCGCGCCCCCACCGTACGGCGTGCCACCCGGCCCGCCGCTCCCACCGCGACGGCGGCGGCCCAGCGGGTGGGTGGGCCGGCGCCGCACATCGGCTCCTTGTGGCGGGCATCTTCGCCACCATCCTGGTGCCGCTCGGCCTCGGGATGCTCGGCGTCCTCGTGCTGATCATCACCGGCGTCCCGTTCGCCACCGGTGCACCGCGCCGGGACCCCACTGCCTGAGCGCCGCGGAGCTGATCGTCCCTGCAGCCTCCGGGTGACACTCAGAACCGAGGCGACGTCCCATGGAACCAATATGGTCGTCTCGCGACTCTTACCTAGGTGAAGGACGGCCAACCTGCCGAAGGGACCGCTGGATGGCCTCGCCCATCGATGACGACTTCGAGGAGTACGTCGCCGCCCGGTGGCGACCTCTGGTGCGGGCGGCCGTCATCCTGGGATGCTCGTCCAGCGAGGCCGAGGACCTGGTCCAGACGACGCTGTTTCAGGTGTACAGGAGCTGGGACCGGGTTCAGGTTGCACGAGACCGAGACGCATATGTCTACCGGATGCTCGGCAACGCCTTCCGACGCTCCAGAGCGAGACGATGGCGGGGAGAAGTTCCCCACGAGAACGTGCCTGACGCCGCACAGGCATACCAGGGTCTCGACCCGGAGAAGGTTGACTCCTGTCAGTAGTGGGCCTGGCCGACGACGCGGCCGCGCAGCACGATCCGGGACGGCGTGTGCAGCACCGAGAGGTCCTCGAGCGGGTTGCGGTCGTAGACCACGAAGTCGGCCGGGGCACCCTCGTCGAGGCCGGCGTTCCAGCCGAGCCACTCGCGAGCGCGCCACGAGGCGGCACCGAGGGCGTACGCGACCGGCATCCCGAGATCCGCCATCGCGACGACCTCGCCGGCCAGGTTGCCGTGCCGGCTGACCCCGCCGCCGTCGGAGCCGGCGTACAGCGCCACGCCCGCCTCGTAGGCGGACATGATCGTGTCGCGGCGGCGGGCGAACAGGTCGGTCATCGTCTCGGCGTACTCCGGGAACTTGTCGGCACCCGCCTCGGCGTACTCGGGAAACTTGTCGAGCTGCATCACGGTGGGCACCAGGGCGACGCCGCGCTGGGCCATCACCTCGACGAGGTCGGTCGTCAGGCCGGTGCCGTGCTCGACGCAGTCGATGCCGGCCTCGAGCAGCCCGGGCAGCACCCGCTGCCCGAAGCAGTGCGCGGTCACCTTGGCGCCGTGCTCGTGCGCGACCCGGATGGCCTCGGCGAACTCCTCGGCGCTGAAGGACGGCGCCAGGTCCCCCTCGTCGCGCGAGATCCAGTCGCCGACGAGCTTGACCCAGCCGTCGCCGCGCTGCGCCTCCCGGGCGACGTACGTCGACAGCTCGCCCGGCTCGACCTCGTGGGCGTAGTTGCGGATGTAGCGGCGGGTCCGGGCGATGTGCCGCCCGGCACGGATCAGGCGCGGCAGGTCCTCGCGCTCCTGGATCCACCGGGTGTCGACCGGCGACCCGCAGTCGCGGATCAGCAGTGCACCGGCGTCGCGGTCGTCGATCGCCTGCTGCTCGGTGGTGGCCTCGTCGACGCCGCCGTGGTCGTCGAGCCCGAGGTGGCAGTGCGCGTCGACGAGTCCGGGGACGATCCAGCCCGCACCGCCGGACTCGGCACCGGCCGGCTTCTCATAGGTGACCCGGCCGCCCACGACGTAGAGGTCGCGGGGCTCGCCGTCCGGCAGGACGGGGCCGCTGAACCGGAGGGCTGTCTGCTCGGCAGTCATGCCCGGACGCTACCGGCGTCCGGGCACGACCGCTCGCGTCGGGTCAGCGGGTGCGCAGCCCCCAGCCGAACGGGTAGAGGGGGTCGTAGCCCGCGTCGCCCACGTTGATCGGCTCCTGGGCCACGGACCGCGGCCAGCTGACCGGCAGCCGGCCCGTGAACGGCCGGCGTCCGAACAGCACGTCCGCCACGCCCCCGCCCTCGCTGCCGGGCAGCCACGAGGCGACCAGCGCGTCGACCTGGCGTCGGAGGGAGGCCGGCAGGATCATCGGCCGTCCGGAGACCACGAGCACGGTGCAGCTCGTGGTGCGGGCGCAGACCTTCTGCACGGCCGCCCGGTCGGCGTCCGAGAGCTGCATGGTCTTCGCCGGCCGCGGCACGCCGTTGTCGCCGGGGTCGTAGCCCCACTGGGGTCCGCCCACGTCGCCGAAGCCCTCGGCGTACGGCGTCTCGCCCACGACGACGACGCCGGCCGCGTGCCTGGGCACCGGCGTCGACGCGGTCTCGCTGAAGGTCACCTTCCGGCGCGCGGTGGCCCGGATGCCGTCCAGGACGGTCTGGCCCGGGACCACGTTCGTGGAGCCGCCCTGCCAGGTGAGGGTCCAGCCGCCGGCCTGGTTGCCGATGCTGTCGGCGTTGCTGCCCGCGACGTACACCCGCTGCTTCTTCGCCTTCAGCGGCAGCGTGTGCCGGCGGTTCCTCAGCAGCACCTGCGATTCCGAGACGGCGCGCCGGGCGACGGCACGGTGGGCCTTGCTGCCGATGTCACCGAGATGTGTCCGGTCGGTCATCGGGTGCTCGAAGAGCCCGAGCTCGAACTTCGCGGTCAGGATCCTGGACACGGCGTCGTCGATGCGGGCCTGGGTGACCCGGCCGTCCTCGACGAGCTGGGTGAGCGTGCCGACGAAGTCCTGCCAGTCGGTCTGCCCCTCGGTCCGGGGCTCCATGAACATGTCGACGCCGGCGTTGACCGAGGTCTCCACCTGCGTCGCGTAGTCGCCCGGGATCTGGTGGATGGCCCGCCAGTCGGAGATCACGAAGCCGTCGAAGCCCAGCTGGCCCTTGAGGACGTCGGTGAGGAGCTCGTGGCTGGCGTGCATCTTCACCGGGTTGCCGAGGCCGTCGCCGGTCCAGTCGACGCTGGAGAAGGACGGCATCACGGACCCGACGTGGTGCTTCGTCACGGCGTCGGGGTACGGCGACAGCGCCACCCGGTCGAACTCCTCCCGGGAGACCTGGTCGATCCCCTGGTCGAGGGTGTAGTCGCCCTCGCCGGTGTCCCAGGCGGTGAGGCCGTCACCGGCGTAGTGCTTGGCCGTCGCCAGTACCCGGTCGTTGTCGCCGAGGTGACCCGGCTTGCCCTGCAACCCGTCGATGACGGTCTCGAGCGACCGGACCAGCTTCGGGCTCTCGCCGAAGCTCTCGTAGGTCCGGCCCCAGCGGTCGTCGCGCGCCACGCAGATGCACGGCGCGAACGTCCACTGCGGCCCGGAGGCACGGGTCTCCATGGCGGTGATGTGGCCGACCTTCTCCAGCAGCTGCGGGTCGCGGGTCGCGCCGAGGCCGATGTTGTGCGGGAAGACCGTCGCACCCTGGAGGTTGCCGTGGCCGTGCACCGAGTCGACGCCGTACAGCAGCGGGATCCCGAGCGGGGTGTCGAGCGCCGCCTGCTGGAACTCGTCGACCATGTCGGCCCAGGCCCCGGGTGTGTTGGGGGTGGGCACGGAGCCGCCGCCCGAGAGCACGCTGCCCAGGCCGTACGTCGTGATCAGCGACGGGTCGGCCGCCACGTCCAGACGCTCCGCCTGGGCCATCTGGCCGACCTTCTCGGCGAGGGTCATCCGCCCGAGCAGGTCGTCGACCCGCTCCTGGGTCGGTAGCGACGGGTCCTGGTAGGGCAGCAGCCGTTCCGGGCTCGCGGTCGAGCCGTCGGCCGCGCCGGTGGTGGCCAGGGGCACGAGAGCCGTGGCCAGGGCCGCCGCTGCGATGCCGGAGAGGAGCCTGGCGGGGCGCCTCGGGAAGGGGCGACGGCTGCGCCGTCGGTCGTGCGAGGGGTCTGTGAACATGGGTGTGTCTCCTTGCCCGAGCAAGTGGGTCCCGGCCTCGGCGGCGACGGCCGGGTGCGCGGTGCGCGCCCCGTCAACCTAGGAATCCGGAAAGCGCCGAGTCAATGCGTAAAGATCCACTCGGAGCACCTTTTTAGTGCGCGTCCCGGAGGAACGGCACTAGGCTCGCCACCATGAGCACCACCGGCTCCCTGGAGCGGCTGCGCGTCTCCAACCGGAGGGCGGTCACCGCCCTGCTCGCGGCCGACGGGCCGATGAGCCGGGCGGACCTGGCCCGGGGCACCGGGCTCTCCCGCACCACGGTGTCCAGCCTCGTCGCGGACCTGATCGGCAGCGGGAGCGTCGTCGAGACCGAGGACCGCGGCCGCCCCCACAAGGGCGGCAGTGGACGACCGCCGTTGCTGGTCGCCCTGAGCACACCGGCGGGTGGGGTGGCCGGCGTCGACATCGGTCACGGGCACGTGCGCGTCGCCGTGGCCGACCGGTCCGGGCGGATCCTCGCCGAGGAGCTGAACACCGCGGACGTGGACGCACACGGCGTCGGGACCCTGGACCAGGCCGCCCGGATGGTGCGCTCGACGCTGCGCACGGCCGGGCTGGCGCGCCGCGACCTGCACGGCGTGGGCATGTGCGTGCCCGCGCCCATGGACCGGCGCTCAGCCCGGATCAGCACCGGGATCCTGCCCGGCTGGCGTGACCTGCTGCCGGGCGAGGAGCTGCGGCGCCGGCTCGACGTACCCGTCTTCGCCGACAACGACGCCAATCTGGGCGCCCTGGCCGAGCTGCACCACGGCGCCGCGCGCGGGGCGGCCGACGTGGTCTACGTGAAGGTGGCCAGCGGCCTCGGCGCGGGCATCGTGCTCGGCGGGCGCCTGCACCGGGGCGCCAGCGGGATCGCCGGGGAGCTCGGCCACGTGCAGGTCGGCGAGGACGGCCAGGTCTGCCGCTGCGGGAACCGGGGCTGCCTGGAGACCCTGGTCTCGGCACCGCGCCTGCTCAGCCTGCTGCAGCCGGCGTACGACGATCCCCTGACCACCGACCGGCTGCGCGAGCTCGACACGCTCGGCGACTCGGGCGTGCGCCGGGTGCTCAGCGACGCGGGGCGGACCGTCGGCCGGGCCGTGGCCGACCTCTGCAACAGCCTGAACCCCGAGTCCGTCGTCCTCGGCGGCTCGCTCGGCACCTCTCCCTCGCTGCTGGAGGGCATCCGCGCCTCGATCGACCGCTACGCCCAGCCCGACACCGCCGCGGCCGTCCGGGTGCTGCCCGGCGAGCTCGGCGACCGTGCCGAGCTGGTGGGCGCGGTCGCCCTGGCCCTCGCACGGGTCGCCGTGTCGGTCGAGCAGGGATGAGTCATGAGTCGTCGCTGCCGGGGTACGGGGCGGTCATGACCACCACACCCAACGAACCGTCCCCCGACCCCGAGGTCGTCCCCAGCGGCGACCCGGCCGTCATCCCCACGCCGGGCCCGGGCGAGGACCCGGGGACCACTCCGGACCGGCCCGACGCGGAGCCCGCGCCCGACCCGTTCTGAGCCGTCCCGCGTCCTAGCCGAGCTGGTCGAGGAGCCAGGACGGCCCGAGCGCCAGCGCGCCGACGCCCTCGCAGCGGGCCCGCAGGAACCGGTCCGCGGTGACCACCGTGACCCGGTCACCGCGTCCGGCGGCGTCCCGCGTCTCGGCGACGATCGTCTCGTCGCCACTCCCCCGGGCGTGCACCGTGCGCACGTGCCCGTCGCGACCGGCCTTCACCCCGCCCTTGGCGGCACCCTCGAGCACCAGCACGATCACGTCGTACGACGTGTCCGCCACGAGGAGCCCCTCGTGCAGGCGGCGCGCCGCGCCACCCCGGTCCTTCCACCAGCCGTCGGGGCGCGAGCCCACGACGTTGGCGCCGTCGACGACGAGGTCCGTGCTCACTGGACCTCCGAGAGGTTCATCGGCCCCGGGTCATTTCAGGAACTTGGAGAAGTCCTTGGGCAGGTCGAGCGCGGCGGCGGCCTTCTCGTAGTCGACGTCCTCGCCCGCGGGGTTGCCGAACGGGTTCGCCGCGGCCTTCTCCTTGGCGGCGGCCGCCTCCTGGGCGGCCTTGGCCGGGTTGCCGGAGCGCTTGGCGCCCTTGCCCTTCTTGACCTGCGGCTTCGCCTTGGCGCGCTTGGGGCCACCCATGCCGGGCATGCCGGGCATGCCCGGCATCCCGGGGATGCCTCCGCCGCGGGCCATCGACATCATCATCTTGCGGGCCTCGAAGAAGCGGTCGACGAGGCTGTTGACGTCGGACACCTGGCGCCCCGAGCCGCGGGCGATCCGGGCACGGCGGGAGCCGTCGATCATCTTGGGGTTGGCCCGCTCGGCCGG
>JAOPYB010000320.1 GCA_025964835.1 Nocardioides sp.
TGTCACCCATCGCGGAGACCACCACGACGACGTCGTGACCGGCCTTGCGCGTGTTGACGATGCGCTGGGCGACCCGCTTGATGCCGGTCGCGTCAGCGACGGAAGAACCGCCGTACTTCTGCACGACAATGCCCACTGGTCAGTCCTCGAGGTCGGAGTTGCGTCTCGGGGTCGCCCGCCCGACCGGGCCGGAGCCACGCCGCGAGGCGCTGCGACCGAGACCTGAGTCTACCGGGGCGCGGGGTCCTCGGAGCCGAGCATCTCATCGGCCGCGGCGAGCGCGTCGGCATCGATCTCGAGGTCGGTGTCGAGCCGGTCGTGGGTGACGACCGACTGGAGGGCCCGCAGCGCGGCGCTGGCGCTGTTGCCCCACGAGGCGACGTAGGAGAACTGCCACCACCACAGCGCCTCGTCGACATTGCCCGAGCGGTAGTGCTTGAGCCCGTTCGCGAGGTCGGTGGCGATCGCCGTCAGGTCGTCGGAGAGCTGCGAGGTCACCAGCTCGGGGTCGTAGGGGTCGAAGTTGAAGGAGTAGGTGTCGACGTTGTCGAGCATCCGGGCCAGCCGGAGACGCATGGCGTCGAGGTCGGGGTCTGGGCCGACATCGGGCTGGTACTGCTGGGTCGGGGTGAAGTCGGCCTGCACCCCGAGCCGCGCACCGGCCAACAGCACCTGGGAGACCTCGAGCAGCAGCAGCGAGATGGCCCGGCCGCCGTCGGCCTCGCGAGAGATGGCCTGGAGGGCGAGCAGGAAGCTCGCCACCTGGTCGGCGATCTGCTGGGCGAAGTCCTCCAGCTCGGGGTCGAGCGTCACGTCGAGCACCAGCTCGGTCTCGTCAGTCATCTGCGGATCGCCTTCCTACGAACGCTCGGCCCAGAGTGACCTCGTCGGCGTACTCGAGATCACCACCTACGGGCAGTCCACTCGCCAAACGGGTCACGCGCAAGCCGAGTGGCTTGAGCATGCGGGTGAGATAGGTCGCGGTCGCCTCTCCCTCGAGGTTGGGATCGGTGGCCAGGATGACCTCGACGATGGTGCCGTCGGCCAGCCTCATCATCAGCTCCCGGATCCGGAGCTGCTCCGGGCCGACCCCGTCGATCGGCGAGATGGCGCCGCCGAGCACATGGTAACGGCCCCGGAACTCACGGGTCCGCTCGATCGCCACGACATCCTTGTACTCCTCGACGACGCACAGGACCGACGGGTCCCGGCGCGGGTCGCGGCAGATGCGGCACTGGTCGTCCTCGGAGACGTTGAAGCAGATGGAGCAGAACTTCACCCGGGCCTTGACCTCGATCAGCACGTCGGCGAGGCGGCGTACGTCGGCGGGCTCGGCCTGCAGCAGGTGGAACGCGATCCGCTGCGCGCTCTTGGGACCGACGCCCGGCAGTCTGCCGAGCTCGTCGATGAGGTCCTGGACCACGCCTTCGTACAAGGGGGCCGGACCTAACCGAGCCCGGGCAGGCCGCCGCCACCGGCGAGCGGGCCGAGGGCCTCGCTGGCCATGGCGTCGGCCTGGGCCTTCGCGTCGCGGTAGGCCGCGACGATCATGTCGCCGAGGTCGGAGAGATCGTCGGCGTCGCTGCCGTCGAAGCCGCCGGCCTTGATCTCCACGCCCACCAGCTCACCGACGCCGTTGACGGTCACCGTCACCGCGCCTCCGGCGACCGTGCCGGCGACCGTCGTGTCGGTGAGCCGGGCCTGGGCGTCCTGCAGCTGCTCCTGCATCCGCTGGGCCTGCTGGAGCAGCGCGTTCATGTCGAAGCCACCACTGCCGCCGAGTGCGTCGAAGGGGTTCTGGGTCATGGTGCGGTCACCTCTCGGGTCTGCTGCTGGGTCTGGTCGGTCACTGGTGGCGGATCTCGTCGATCACCTGGGCGCCCAGCTCGCGCCGGAGGAGCTCGGCCCCGTCGAGGCCCTGCGTCTCCGCGTCGAGGTCGTCGGGATGGGCGTCCGCGTCGGCGTCTGCCAGGTCGGACGACGCGCCCTTCTCGGCACCGGCCTTCCGGGTCTGCTTGATCGCTCCGCGGGCCGCGGCGACCGACTCGGGGCCTGCCTTCGCGGTGGGCTCCGGCGGCGCCGGAGGCGTCGGGGGCGCCGGGGGCTCGGGTCGGGCGGACTCGTCGGCGGTGTCGTCGGACGCCCACGCGGGCGGTGCCGAGGGGGACGTGTCGACGAGGGCGGGCGCGGGCGGCTGCGCCGGCACCGCGGGGGACGTGACCCGGGGCGCGGAGGGGTCGGCCTTGGCGCCCGGGTCGACGATCGTCTCGATCCGCCAGTCGGCCCCCACCACGTCGATCGCGGCCTGCCGCACGATCTCGGCGCTGCCACCGTTGTCGAAGGACTCGCGGGCGCCGGCGTTGGAGAAGCCGAGCGTGAGGGTCTTGCCCTCGATCGAGATGACCTGGCAGTTCTGGGCGAGGTGCATCCAGGTGACGCGGCGCTTGAGCTTGGTCGCCTCGACGATGTCGGGCCACAGGCGGCGTACGTCGATCAGGCTGAGGCCACCGGGGGCGGCTGCCGGCGTCGGATCGGACCGCGGATCGGGCGCTGGAACCACCGGCGCGTCCGCCGCGTAGGCGGCACCTGCGCCGGCTCCCGCAGAGCCCCCCGCCGGCGATCCGGCTCGCTCGTTCCTCGCTTCGCTGCCAGACCCAGCCACCCCGGCGGGGGGCTCCGCGTCCGCCGCCTCCGGAGCCGCGCGGTCTGCGAACGCGCCGGTGGTCCCGGTGGCTGGCACCGCGCGGTCGGCCGACGCGGCTTCGCCGCTCGCCTCGTCCCGGGTTGGCCCCGGAGTTTCGAGCTCTGGTTGGGCGGGGGCTTGGGTGGGCGGGAGGGGGCGGATGACGGGGTTAATGTCGAGGGGAGGCTCGATGTCGGTGGGGGCCGAGGCGGTGGTGGGGCGGTCCTGGGCGGGTGCGACGGGGGACGGGGCCGCCGCCTGGGGCGACGGGATGCCGGTGATGGCGGCGCGCTTCTCGAGGCGGTCGAGGCGGGCCATGACGCCGTTGGTGGCGTGGTCGGCGCCCGGGAGCAGCACCCGCGCACAGATCAGCTCGAGCAGGAGGCGGGGGGCCGTGGCGCCCCGCATCTCGGTGAGGCCCGTGGCCACCAGGTCGGCGGCCCGGCTGAGCTCGGCGGAGCCGAAGCGGGCGGCCTGCGCCACCAGGCGCTCGCCCTGGTCCTCGGAGCAGTCGATGAGGCCCGTGGCGGGCGCGTCGGGGACGGCGTCGACGATGACGAGGTCGCGCAGCCTGCGGAGCAGGTCCTCGGTGAAGCGGCGAGGGTCCTGGCCGGTCTCGATGACCTTGTCGACCACGCCGAAGACGGCGGCGCCGTCACCGGCGGCGAAGGCGTCGACCACCTCGTCGAGCAGGGTGTCGGGGGTGTAGCCGAGCAGGCCAGTGGCCAGGGCGTGGGTGACTCCCTCGTCGCCGGCACCGCCCAGCAGCTGGTCGAGGACCGACAGGGTGTCGCGCGCCGACCCACCGCCGGCGCGCACGAGGAGCGGGATCGCCGCCGCCTCGATGGAGACGCCCTCCTTGTCGCACAGCTCAGAGAGGTACGACGACAGCAACCGGGGCGGGATCAGCCGGAAGGGGTAGTGGTGGGTGCGGGACCGGATCGTCGGCAGCACCTTGTCGGGCTCGGTCGTGGCGAAGATGAAGCGCAGGTGGGGCGGGGGCTCCTCGACGAGCTTGAGCAGGGCGTTGAACCCCTGGGTCGTGACCATGTGCGCCTCGTCGATGATGTAGACCTTGTAGCGGCTCCGGACCGGGGCGAAGAAGGCCTTCTCACGCAGGTCGCGGGCGTCGTCGACACCGCCGTGCGAGGCCGCGTCGATCTCGATGACGTCGATCGATCCCGGCCCGCCACGGGCGAGGTCGCGGCAGCTGTCGCACTCACCGCACGGGTCGGCCACCGGGGCCCGGTCGCAGTTGAGCGAGCGCGCCAGGATCCGGGCGGACGTCGTCTTGCCGCAGCCGCGGGGGCCGGAGAAGAGGTAGGCGTGGTTGACCCGGTTGTGCGCGAGTGCGGCGCGCAGCGGCTCCGTCACGTGCTCCTGCCCGATGACCTCCTGGAAGGTCTCCGGCCGGTAGCGGCGGTACAACGCGAGGGGTGACTCCACGCCTGAACCCTAACCACCCGTGCCGACACCTGGTAGCGGGGCGCTCGGCCATCGGCGACCGGCGGCGGACGGCTGCCCGCCCCGGGACGAAGAGGCCCCCCGCGTACCC
>JAOPYB010000337.1 GCA_025964835.1 Nocardioides sp.
CGCGCCGAGAGGTCGACCTGCCCCCCGTCGACCGTGGCCTGCCGGGTGCGCAGGTCGAGGAGGACGTTGCAGGCGGTGAGCGTGTCCCGGGGGCCGGCATCCTGGCCGGGGCCGTGGCGCAGCCGCAACCGGACCCGGGCGAGCAGCTCGGCGAACCGGAACGGCTTCGGCATGTAGTCGTCCGCGCCACCCTCGAGCGCCGACACGGTGTCGGTCACCGAGTCGCGCGCGGTCAGCACGATCACGGGCACCTTGGAGCCCTGGGCGCGCAGCTTCGACAGCACCTCGAAGCCGTCGATGCCGGGCAGCCCGATGTCCAGCACGACGAGGTCGTACCCTCCGCTGAGCGCGTGGTCGAGACCCTGTCGGCCGTCTCCCACGACCGTCGTGAGGTAGCCGTCGGCACCGAGCCCCTTGGCCACAAAGGACGCGATCCGGGACTCGTCCTCGACGATCAGGATGTGGGCCATGCGTCCTCCTCGGCACCGGGGCGGGCGACGGGAAGCGTGACCACGAAGCGCGCCCCCGACGGCGCCGCGTCCTCCAGCGTCACGGTCCCACCGTGGGCGGTCGCGATCGCCCGGACGATCGAGAGCCCGAGCCCGAAGCCCTCGTCGCCGTCGGCCACGTCGCTGCGGCCGAACCGCTCGAAGATCCGCTCGCGGTCCTCGGCGGGCACGCCCGGGCCGGTGTCGCGGACCCAGAGGCGCGCGGCGACTCCGTCGTACGACGAGCCGATGGCGACCAGGTCACCCGGCCCGGTGTGTTTGACGGCATTGTCGGCAAGCTGGAGCACGGCCTGGGTGATCCGCTGCTCGTCGGCCACGACCTTGACCACGACGATGCCGTCGAGGGTCCACGCACGGTCGCCCAGCCCGCGCGACTTCGCCAGCACGTCCTCGGTCAGGCGCGCGAGGTCGACGGGACGGGTCGTGACGAAGTCCGGCCGGTCGCTCTTCGCGAGCAGGATCAGGTCGCCCACCAGGCGCGACATCCGGTCGACCTCGTCGAGCAGGAGCTCGCGGGTCTCGACCACGTCCTCCTCGTTGCCGGTGTTGAGCAGCTCGAGGTGGCCGCGCAGCACGGTGAGCGGCGTCTTGAGCTCGTGACCCGCGTCGTCGAGGAAGCGGCGCTGGCCGGCGAAGGCCGACTCGAGCCGGCCGAGCATGCCGTTGACGGTGTGCGTCAGCGCGGTGATGTCGTCGTTGCCGCGCACCGGGAGACGCTGGGAGAGGTCGCCCTCGCCGATGTCGTCGGTGGTCTCGCGAAGCGTGCGCAACGGGGCCAGCAGCCGCCCCGAGAGCCATCCCGCGGCCGCGGTGACCAGCAGCAGGGACAGCAGCGCGACGATCGTGTAGGTCCGCATGGTGTCGCGGAGCCCGGCTCGGCCCTCCTCGAGATAGGTCACGACCACCAGGGCACCGGTGTCGCCGCCCCGGCGCACCGACTGCACGGTGAACAACGCCTCGCCGTACGACGGCACCCGGGCGCGGGCGGTGCCGTTCGTGGCGAGCAGGGGGGTCACGGTGTCGCGGAAGAACGCACTGTCGACGAAGGTCCGGTGCGAGGACGTCTTGCGGGGCCCGCCGTCGTACCAGCTGACCAGGATCTCGTTGTCGTCCGGGACGTTGCGGGCCAGGAAGGTGTCGAGCATGATGCCGACGGAGACGTAGGGCTTGCCGGTCGCCGGGTCCAGCCCGTTGTGCTGGAGCGCCGAGAGCTCGGCGAGCTCCTGGTCGATCTCGTGGACCATCTGGTCCTCGACCCGCTGGGCCTCGATCAGGTAGACGATCGCGCCGGCGCCGGTGAGGGCGAGCACCGTCAGCAGGGCCACCGCGGCGGTGATGCGCGTGCGCACCGAGACGCCCGACCGGGTCGGTCGGGCGTCCGGGGTCGCGGGGTGGTCAGTCGTCGTCGCCACCACCGTCGTGGCCGCTGTCGTCGCTGCCGCCACCGGAGCCGCTGTGGCCGCTGTTGTCGTCGTTGCCACCCGGGCCGCTGTTGTCGCTGCTGTCGTCGCTGCCGTTGTCGTTGCCGGGACCGCTGTTGCCATGGTCGTCGGCCTGGTCGTCGGCCTGGTCGTCGGCCTGGTCGTCGTCGCGGCCGTCGTCGTCCGCCGTGCTGTCGAGGTCGTCGGGGTCGGGGGTCAGCACGGTGACCCCATCGTCGCCACCGTCGTCGCCCCCGTGGTCGTCACCCACGTCGTGCGAGGGTCCGTCGCCGGACGGGCTGGCCGAGGGGCTGGCCGACGGGGTCCGGTCGGACGTGGGCCGCGCCGCCGGGGAACGGGTCGCCGAGTCCTGGATGACGATGGTGTCGCGGGGGGCCGGCTCGTCGGCGGCGGACGCGACGAGCGACCCGGCGACGAAGCCTCCGAGGGGGAGGACGAGGGCCAGGGCGATGAGGATCTTCCAAAGGGTTCGCATGACGAACACGATGGTGCCTCATCGTGGGGCCGGCGTGAGAGCCCGATGAGAGGACTCTCATCGGATCCGGCCAACTCGTGAGGCCTCCCGCTGGGCAACCATCGGCCAACTCGGCGTCACTACAGTAGAGGCCTCACCCGAGGAGGCCCCGTGATCGTCCCGCTCAGTGTTTCCGACTTCATCGACCGCGCCGTGCAGGTCTACGGCGAGCGGACCGGCGTCGTGGACGAGCCCGACCAGCCGGCGCCGCCCCTCGGGGGCGGCGAGCTGACGTACGCCGAGATCGGCGCGCTCGCGCGTCGCCAGGCCGCGAAGCTGGACGAGCTCGGCATCGGCGTCGGCGACCGGGTGGCGGTCGTGAGCCACAACAGTGCGCGCCTGCTCACGTCGTTCTTCGGGGTCTGCGGGTCCGGGCGGGTGCTGGTGCCCGTCAACTTCCGGCTGCGGCCCGACGAGGTCGCCTACATCGTCGAGCACTCGGGGGCCCGGGTCCTGCTGATCGACCCCGAGCTCGACGAGACGCTGAGGGACGTGACGGCCGAGCACCGCTTCGTGATCGGCGCTGACGAGGACCTCTACGCCGCCGCGCCGGAGGACGGGGGACCCGAGCCGCAGCCGTGGGAGCCCGACGAGAACGCCACCGCCTGCATCAACTACACGTCCGGCACGACCGCGCGTCCCAAGGGCGTGCAGATCACGCACCGCAACATCTGGGTCAACGCGGTGACCTTCGCGATGCACACTGCCGTCACCGATCGCGACGTCTACCTGCACACGCTGCCGATGTTCCACGCCAACGGCTGGGGGATGCCCTTCGCGATGACGGGGCTCGGGGTCAAGCAGGTGGTGATCCGCAAGATCGACGGCGCCGAGATCCTCCGCCGCGTCGAGAAGCACGGCGTGACGGTCATGTGCGCGGCCCCCGCCGTCGCCGCCGCCGTGCTCGAGGCCGCCCAGAGCTGGGAGGGCGAGATCCCCGGCCGCGACAGGGTGCGGATCATCATGGCCGGCGCCCCGCCGCCGACGAAGACAGTCGCCCGCGTCGAGGAGGAGCTCGGCTGGGAGTTCATCCAGATCTACGGGCTCACCGAGACCTCCCCGCTGCTGACGATCAACCGGTCCCGCGCCGAGTGGGACGACCTGACCCCCGACGAGCGGGCCGCCAAGCTGGTCCGCGCCGGTGCCCCGGCCCTCGGCGTGCGGCTGGCGATCTCCGAGGACGAGGCGAACGCCGGTGAGGTGCTGGCCCGCTCCAACGTCGTGCTCGAGGGCTACTGGGAGCAGCCCGAGGAGTCCGAGCGCGCCCTCGAGGGAGGCTGGTTCCACACCGGGGACGGCGGTGTCCTCGGCGACGACGGCTATCTCACGATCGTGGACCGCAAGAAGGACGTGATCATCACCGGCGGCGAGAACGTCTCCTCGATCGAGGTCGAGGACGTGCTGTTCTCCCATCCGGCGGTGGCCGAGGTCGCGGTGATCGGCGTGCCGAGCGAGAAGTGGGGCGAGACCATCAAGGCGCTCGTCGTGCTGGCCGAGGGAGAGCAGGCCACCGAGGCTGACCTGATCGCGTGGTGCAAGGACAAGGCCGCCGGCTACAAGGCGCCCACGTCCATCGAGTTCCGCGAGGAGCTCGCGCGCACCGCCACCGGCAAGCTCCAGAAGTTCAAGCTCCGCCAGCCCTACTGGGAGGGCCGGGGCCGGCAGGTCAACTGACCACTAGCCTGCAGCCATGCTGAAGGACGTCGTCGACCTGCTCCACGGCTGGTTCCCGCCCGAGGCCGCGGAGGGCTGGGACGCGGTCGGGCTCGTGCACGGCGACCCGACGGCTCCCGTCACGAAGGTGATGTTCGCGGTCGACCCGACCCTCGAGGTGGCCAGCGAGGCGGCCGCCTGGGGAGCCGACCTGCTCGTCGTCCACCACCCGCTCTTCCTCAAGCCGGTGCACGGCTTCGCCGCCACCACGCCGAAGGGCCGCACGATGGCGGCCCTGGCCGGTGCCGGCTGCGCGCTGCTCACCGCCCACACGAACGCCGACCGCGCGTCGGGCGGCGTCTCCGAGTCGCTCGCGACCGCCCTCGGGCTCACCGACCTGGCCCCGGTCGTGCCCTCCGTCGACGGTGCGCTCGACAAGGTCACCGTCTACGTCCCGCGGGCCGACGCCGACCGGGTGCGGGCGGCGCTCGCCGACGCCGGCGCCGGCCGGATCGGCGACTACGACCGGGCCTCGTTCTCGACCCCGGGAGAGGGCCGCTTCCGACCGCTGGCCGGCGCGCACCCGGCGATCGGCGAGGTCGGGCGCCTCGAGGTCGTCGACGAGGTGCGCATCGAGGCGGTGCTGCCGCGCGGCCGCCGTACGGCGGTGCTCGCGGCGATGCTGGCGGCGCACCCCTACGAGGAGCCGGCGTACGACGTCGTGGAGCTGGCCGACCCCGGCACCTCCTCGACGGGTGCGGGCCGGGTCGGCAGCATCGCGGAGACCACGCTGGGCGAGTTCGCGGCGAGCGTCGCGGCCGCGCTGCCGGTGACCGCCCAGGGCGTGCGGGTGGCAGGCGACGCCGACCGCGTCGTGCGGCGGGTCGCGGTGTGCGGGGGAGCGGGCGACTTCCTGCTGGGTGAGGTGCTGCGCACGGACGCGGACGTCTACGTGACCAGCGACCTGAGGCACCACCCGGCGGGTGAGTTCACCGAGCAGGGCGGCCCGGCGCTCGTGGACGTGGCGCACTGGGCGGCCGAGTGGACCTGGCTGCCGGTGGTGCGGGCGCGGCTGGTCGCGGCCCTGGGCGATACGGTGGAGACCCGGGTCAGCACGCTGTGCACCGACCCGTGGAGTTTTCGTATCTGAACAGTGTCGCCACGACTGAGGAGCACCCGCTGAAAGCCGACCCTTCCGCCCAGATCAAGCTGCTCGACGTACAGGCGCTCGACGCCCGGGCCGACCAGCTGCGGCACCATCTGGAGAGCCTGCCCGAACTGGAGGAGATCGCCACCCTCACGGCGGGCCGGACCGAGCTCGACAACCAGGCGCGCGACTCGCGGATCCTCGTCGACGACCTCACCGTCGAGCAGAGGAAGGTCGACGCCGACGTCGAGCAGGTCAAGACCCGGCGCAAGCGTGACCAGGACCGGATCGACCAGGGCCTGATCAGCAACCCCAGGGACATCGAGCGCATGCAGCACGAGATGGTCTCCCTGGAG
>JAOPYB010000351.1 GCA_025964835.1 Nocardioides sp.
TGGTCTAACCGCCCTGGAGCTTCTGGCGGCGGATGTAGTCACGCATCCGCTGCGGGATGCCGACCACGGCCGCGTCGTACGACGGCACCTGGTGGCTGTTGCAGAAGCGGTGCGCCCAGTCGACCGAGGGGACCCTGCGCCGGGTCCACTCGCCATCGTGCGCGACCAGCAGGAGCGTGACGTCGCTGACCGCGGTGCGCGGCTCCACGAACCCCTCCACGCCGCGACGGTTGGTCACGAACTCGTGGAGGTACTGCTCGTCGGCACGGTCGGAGGCCCGGACGCGCGTCGATCCGGTGCGGGCGGCATCGCGAGCGGGACGGCGCATGCGGGGACGCGAGGCGCGTCGGAAGCGGTCGAACAAACCCATGGGGCAAGTGTGCCCTGTCGCTACTGACCAGTCGCCCAAGGCCGGTGTGGACACGGTTGGCAGAAGTGCAAAGATGGGGCCGACATCCGCAGTCCGACACTCTCGGAAAGGTTCACGGTGGCCGACGCCCACTTCGACGTGCTCATCCTGGGTGCGGGTTCGGGCGGCTATGCCTGCGCCCTGCGCGCGGCCCAGCTCGGGCTCACCGTAGGTCTGGTCGAGAAGGGTCCGCTCGGAGGCACCTGCCTGCACGTCGGCTGCATCCCCACCAAGGCCCTGCTGCACGCGGCCGAGATCGCCGACTCGGCCCGCGAGTCCGGGCAGTTCGGCGTCCGCGCCACCCTCGAGGGCATCGACATGCCGGGGGTGAACGCCTACAAGGACGGTGTCGTCTCCCGTCTCTTCAAGGGCCTCACCGGCCTGATCAAGTCCCGCGGCATCACGGTCATCGAGGGCGAGGGCCGGATGACCGGGCCCAAGCAGGTCACCGTCGGCGAGACGTCGTACACCGGCTCCAGCCTGGTGCTCGCCTCCGGCTCCTACGCGAGGTCGCTGCCCGGTCTCGACATCGACGGCGAGCGGGTGGTCACCTCCGAGCACGCGCTGCGTCTCGACCGGGTGCCGGCCTCGGTGATCGTGCTCGGCGGCGGCGTCATCGGCTGCGAGTTCGCCAGCGTCTGGAAGAGCTTCGGCGCCGAGGTCACGATCGTCGAGGCGCTGCCCCGGCTGGTCGCGGCCGAGGACGAGGCGTCGTCCAAGGCACTGGAGCGGGCATTCCGCAAGCGCAGGATCGACTTCCGCACCGGCACCCGCTTCCACAGCGTCAAGGTCACCGACGACGGCGTCGGGGTGACGGTCGACGGGGCCAATGGTGAGCAGAGCGTGATCGAGGCCGAGCTGCTGCTCGTCGCGGTCGGCCGCGGCCCCGCCACCGACCGGCTCGGCTACGACGAGCAGGGCGTCGCCCTCGAGCGCGGCTTCGTCCTGGCCGACGAGCGCTGCCGCACGAACCTCGAGGGCGTCTTCGCCGTCGGCGACATCGTCCCCGGCCTGCAGCTCGCGCACCGGGGCTTCCAGCAGGGGATCTTCGTGGCCGAGGAGATCGCCGGGCTCGACCCGCAGCCGATCGACGAGGCCGGCATCCCCCGGGTCACCTACTCCCACCCCGAGATCGCCTCGGTCGGCCTCGACGAGGCGACGGCGACGGAGCGCTACGGCGCCGACGGCATCGAGACGCTGACCTACGACCTGGGCGGCAACGGCAAGAGCCAGATCCTCAAGACCCAGGGCTTCGTGAAGCTCATCCGCCGCAAGGACGGCCCCGTCATCGGGGTCCACCTCGTCGGCGACCGGGTCGGGGAGCTGATCGGCGAGGCGCAGCTCATCTACAACTGGGAGGGGTACGCGGAGGACGTCGCACCCCTCGTGCACGCGCACCCGACCCAGAACGAAGCGCTCGGCGAGGCCCACCTGGCCCTGGCCGGCAAGCCACTGCACGCCCACTCCTGAACAACGAACCACACCGAAGACGCGAGCGAAGGAACTCCATGGCCACCGAAGTCAACCTCCCGGCACTCGGGGAGTCCGTCACCGAAGGCACCGTCACCCGCTGGCTGAAGCAGGTGGGTGACCAGGTCGCGGTCGACGAGCCCCTGCTCGAGGTCTCCACCGACAAGGTCGACACCGAGATCCCCTCACCGGTCGCGGGCACGCTGCTCGAGATCAAGGCGAACGAGGACGACACCGTCGAGGTGGGCGCCGTGCTCGGCATCATCGGCGACGAGGGCGAGTCGTCGGGTGACTCCGGCGAGTCCGGTGGGTCCGAGGAGGAGGCTCCCGACGAGCAGTCCGAGCCGGAGCCCGAGCCCGCCGAGGCCGACGAGGAGACCGAGGAGAAGGCCGAGGACGCCGGGGCGGCCGAGGAGCCCGCTCCCGCGGGCGAGGAGGCCGAGAAGCCCACCGCCGAGACCAAGCCGTCCGGCGACGGGGAGAGCACGTCCGTGACGCTGCCGGCGCTCGGTGAGTCCGTCACCGAGGGCACTGTCACCCGCTGGCTGAAGCAGGTCGGCGACGACGTCGCCGTCGACGAGCCCCTGCTCGAGGTCTCCACCGACAAGGTCGACACCGAGATCCCCTCACCGGTCGCCGGCAGGCTCCTCGAGATCAAGGTCGAGGAGGACGAGACCGTCGAGGTCGGGGCCGAGCTGGCCGTGATCGGGTCCGGCGACGCCGCGCCCGCCAAGGCCGAGAAGAAGGAGCCCGAGCCCGAGCCCGCCAAGGAGGAGCCCACCGAGGAGAGGGCCCCCGCCAAGGCCGAGGAGAAGGCTCCCGAGCCCGAGCCCGAGCCCGAGCCCGAGCCCGAGCCCGCCCAGGAGGAGAAGCAGGAGGAGCCCGCCGGCCGCGGCGACGCCTCCGGCTACGTCACCCCGCTGGTGCGCAAGATGGCCGGCCAGCACGGCGTCGACCTGGCCGGCGTGACCGGCACCGGTGTCGGCGGGAGGATCCGCAAGCAGGACGTCCTCGAGGCCGCGGCCAAGGCCAAGGAGTCGGCCAAGGAGTCGGCCACGGAGTCGGCCGCGCCGGCACCCGCCGCGGCGCCGGCCGCCTCAGCCGCGCCCGCCACGGTGTCGACCACGCCGTCCCCGCTGCGCGGCACGACCGAGAAGATGTCGCGGCTGCGCAAGATCATCGCCACCCGGATGGTCGACTCGCTGCAGACGTCGGCCCAGCTGACCCAGGTGATGGAGGTCGACGTCACCAACATCGCGCGGCTGCGCGAGAGCGTGAAGGCCGACTTCCTCGCCCGCGAGGGCGTGAAGCTGACGTACCTGCCGTTCTTCGCCAAGGCGGCGATCGACGCGCTCAAGGTGCACCCGAAGCTGAACGCGGCGATCGACACCGAGGCCGGCGAGGTGACCTACTACGACCGCGAGAACGTCGCGTTCGCGGTGGACACCGAGAAGGGCCTGCTGACCCCGGTCGTCAAGGACGCGGGCGACCTCTCGATCGCCGGCCTGGCCAAGAAGATCGCCGACGTCGCGGAGCGGACCCGCACGAACAAGATCACCCCCGACGAGCTCGGTGGCGGCACGTTCACGATCACCAACCTCGGCAGCTTCGGGGCACTCTTCGACACGCCGATCATCAACAAGCCGCAGGTCGCGATCCTCGGCCCCGGTGCCGTCGTCAAGCGCCCGGTGGTCATCGACGACCCGAACCTCGGGGAGACGATCGCGGTGCGCCACATGGTCTACCTGTCGCTGTCCTACGACCACCAGCTGGTCGACGGCGCCGACGCCGGTCGCTTCCTCA